>JAXISU010000070.1:0-7626 GCA_034680425.1 Cyclobacterium sp. | reverse complement strand
TACCTACTACTCATGCTTGGTTATGGGCTCTTGTGGTGGTTCCTTCCTGTAGCAGCGCTAATCGCATTCTTGGGGATGTCTGCCTACCACTTCGGGCAATCGCACTTCCTGGAACAAGGAAAATTAGAAAACAGGGAAGGGCTGCTTTACCTGCTCAAAGGGGCATTTTTCCTATTTGTCATTCTCTTTGGGGATTGGGCCATGACCCAAGAAATCTTGAGTTCTATGCTCTACTTGGATCTTTCTGAAGAATTTAGACTGGGCATTTTGGGTTTCTTGTTGGTGAGTTCCCTAATTGCTCAAGGCTTCAGTGCAAAACCTTTCGGCTTAGCCGATGGACTGGATTACTTGATCCTCGCTCCAATCCTCTATTTCAGCCCGCTATTGATCAGTTTTAGCGTGTATTTTGGATTTTGGCACTCCTTACCCAGCATGCTGGCTGAATATGCCTACCTGCGGCAAATACCTGCCTTCAATTCACCCATTAAGTTTGGCAAACAATTGCTCCCCTTTTCTGGAATAAGTTTGGTGGGCATAGCAGGAATCTTGTTTGCTGGACTTGAATTCCTAGAACCAAATCAACTCTACCTACTATTTTTCGTGCTGATTTCCCTGATTTCCCTTCCCCATATCCTGTACATGGATACCTTTTTGAAGGAGAAATTTCAAAATTGACCAGTAGTCAACATGACTAAGGTGCAAGCTTCAAGTACCTCAATCCCTGCTGCTTTTGCTTTAGAAAAAAAATCAGGATTCTCTGTTCCTGGATTAAAAATGATCCGCTTAGGTCCAAGGCCAATCAGGTAATCCACCCATTCGGTCTGGTTTGGAGGCCCTAAATACAAGGTTATCGTATGGATACCCTCTAAAACAGGCTTATCACGCAAGTCCACAATTTCCTTCCCGAAAACCAATCCCTTCTTGATTCCAATCGGAATAAAGGGGACTCCTTTGGCTTGCAACAAGTCGGCCGCTCGGTAAGCATAGCGCTCTGGATTGTCCGTAGCACCCACTACCAGGGTCAATTTGGACTTATTTGGGGCGCTGTCCATAGTGGCGGTCCCGCTCAAAAGTGTCCATGTGGCGGTGCTTTTTACTATCGTAGATGTCGTCAAGCGTAAGCAAGATCCCAGTCTCCTCTACCTCTCCAAACTCGTCGTTTAGCGCGGTTCCAAAATTTTTCATGCTTGGGGACAGGTTCATGTACGCATTGATCAGGGGAGGAATGTTCTCTCCCAATGCCCGTATCCTTCCATTCAGGACCTTATAACCCTCCTTATAATCCAGCCCTTCGAAGGGATTGGGTTGGGAAAGGATGTCCGTTTCATAGCTCAATCTCAACTTCTCCTTAGGCTTCACTAAGCCTTGATTGTCAGGAAAATAATGGTTCATGAAATAGAGCAATAAATCACGCCCTTCCCGATTGTAATGCGGGTACATGGTTACTTTTCCAAACAAGTATTTGACATTGGGATGAAGGAGTACAAAGGCACCCAAACCATCCCAAAGGTTATCCAGACTAAACATTCCCTTGCGGTTGTCCAAACTAGGCTGGTAACTGGGCTGTACAAAAGATCTCCCCAACTCAATGGTGTAGGGCAAGTAGTCTTGGATAAATTCTGGAGAAAAGTCAAACAAATGTTTTGTAGAAAGTTGAATTTCACCATCAGGACCTAAGGCATTCGTGCAACAAATAAGGCGATACCCTGCCACAATCTGTTCGTCCTCCTCGTTCCAAGTGATGAGCTGCTCGTAGCATGTTTCGCTCGTATCATTCTCATCCAGGTCCAATTCCATGCCCGTACCTCCTCCTGCTGCTCGAAAAGTCAATTCTCGAAGTCTACCGATCTCACGGACCACATTAGGCGAATTGTGGTAATTGACCACGTAGACTATGTTATCGCCATTGTTGGTATAGCGAAGGAAGCGCTCTGGGGTAAGTTCGGCCTTCAGAAGTTCTCGATCCACGGCGGGAATAATCGCTTTCACCTCAGACATTCGATTTTCCAAGTTCATACACTTTTGATTTCATGTGGTCTGCCCACTCTGGATCGGATTTGCTGCCGTCAAAATAGGTATAGGGTAACGGCTTTCCAAGTGTGATGTGAATTTTGCCTTTGCGCTGCTTGTACATTTCATCCACCAACCAGAACATTTCCAGGTTAACCTTCAGACCAATTTTTTTTCTAAAGTTGCTCTGATTGTAAAAAAAGGAAGAATTTCTCCCTGAAATATGGGTTGGGATAACTGGCAATTGGTATTGTTTTGCCTTGGCTATAAAGCTTTTCTTCCAGAGCAAATCCTTTATTCCCTCCTCCTGCTTTCGAGAAACCAGACCTGCGGGAAAAATCAACACCACATGGCCTTGAGAATACACTTCCTCGATCCGCTGATTAGCAGCCGTAGAATTTTTTCCAAACTTATTGACGGGTACAAAAAGAGGTTCGAAATTATTGAAAGTCATCAGCAGGTCATTCACGAGGATGCGCACATCTGGACGAATTTTGCCGATGGCTTGCACGAAGGCGATCCCATCCATACCACCAAGCGGATGGTTGGAAGCCAAGATCACTCCCCCAGTTTTCGGGATATTTTCTGCCCCACTTACGGTAACGTCCATCTCAAATTCCTGGATCAGGGCGTTGGCAAAGTCCCAACCTTTTTTGGAAAGATGCTTATTCAGCACCGAATTGAGCCATTCTTCGTGCGTCACCCGCTTCACGTAGCGAAGCAAAAACCCAGGCATCCACTTCAAGAGACTTGGATTTTTTAAAGCAATCGCTTTTTCAATATCTATAAATTTTTGAGACATGGCTCAATCCAAAACAAGGGTTAATTTCTTCCTGCTACCCCACAAAAGGGCTAATTAGTCAAAAATAGAAAAAAATCTAGCATGCAAACGCCGAACAAGCTCCTGGTTTTCTAGTTTCCTGAAAACCAAGTACCTTGATTTGGAATTGAACTCCTAAAAAATGAACCTAGTTCTTACCGGAAGTACCTCCGGAATCGGATGGGAAACCCTCCTCGCCCTTCTCCCCCAGTTTGATCGGGTATTTCTACCCGTCAGAAACTTGTCCAAAGCCGAAAAGTTGATTCAGCACCTTCCACAAAAGGAGAAAATAGTACTCATCTACCTAGACCTAAGCAACCTAGCCTCGGTCAAAGCAGGCGCAGCAGTCCTGCTGAGCCAGGGGGACGAAATACAGGTGCTCATCAACAATGCTGGAGGGATGTACCCTGCAGGAAAACGAACTGCTGAAGGAGTAGATCTCAGTTTCAGCAGCAACCATCTCGGACAGTTTCTTTTGTTCCAAGAACTGCTACCTGCCCTGATCAAAGGCCAAGCCAAGGTAATCCAAGTAAGTTCAGAAGCTCACCGCATCGCAGGGCCTCCCGAACAGGATTTTTCACTACGGAAATCCTCCAGCACAGTCAGTTCTTATGCAAAAGTTAAATTATATAACATATTATTTACGAATGAGATAATCACCAATTACGCAAGTGAAGGATTAAGTGCATATTCCCTACATCCAGGTGCGGTGCGAACAGCCTTTGGCTCGGAAGCCTCTCCTTGGGCCAAGGGGTTGATTGCCTTTACCAAACTCTTTTTTATCTCCCCAAAAGCCGGTGCAGCCACCACGATTTTTCTGGCTACCACACCGAAGGAAAATCTTAAAAATGGGGGCTATTACAAGAACAAGAAGTTAAGCAGCCCCTCCAGCCTTTCTAGAGATCCGAAATTGGCAAAGGCGCTCTGGGAGTTTAGCCTAGCGGAAATCCAACGGGTATTCACAAACACAGGTACCGCCAAGAAGTAGAAGCCCACGAAAATCTGTAGTTTTGCAGCAATGAAAGACTTGATCCTATCCCTTTCCCCTGGACCTTGGAAAGAATATGAATTGATTGATACAGGAGGCTTCGAGAAATTGGAGCGCTTTGGGAAATTTATCCTGAGCCGTCCCGAACCACAAGCTATCTGGGATAAATCCCTACCGGATGCCGAATGGAAAAAGTTGGCCCATGCCCACTTTGCCAAGGAGAAAAACAATCCTGAAAAAGGGCAATGGCAGCAGCTGAAGCCCATGCCGGACCACTGGCAACTCCCTTATGAAAATGCGGAAGGGCTAAAAATGACCCTCAATCTCTCCCAAACCTCCTTCAAGCACATCGGCGTTTTCCCCGAGCAGGCGGTTAATTGGGATTATTTGTATCGAAAATTGAAGGCTTTTCCGACGCCCAGGCCCAAAGTTCTTAACCTGTTTGGGTACACCGGAGCGGCTAGCGTAGCCGCAAGGGCCGCTGGTGCAGAAGTATCCCACCTGGACTCAGTGAAGCAAGTCGTGACTTGGACCAAGCACAACATGGAATCTTCGGGCCTTGACGGCATCCGCTGGATTGTGGATGACGCGATGAAATTCATCAAACGCGAAGCCCGTCGTGGCAATGTATACCAGGCCATCGTTTTGGATCCTCCCGCCTACGGCAGAGGTCCAGAAGGAGAAAAATGGATCCTGGAGGAGCAAATCAACGAAATGCTGAAAACCTGCGCAGCCATTCTGGATCCAAAAGATCACCTCCTACTACTCAACATGTATTCCTTGAGTTTTTCTTCCTTGATCGCAGCCAATTTGATCCAAACCAACTTTGGAAAGGTAGAAAATGCGGAGCAGGGCGAATTGTACTTGGAAGAAAGTCAAGGCAAGAAACTTCCTCTTGGTATTTTTTACCGGTTTTCAAGTTTTTGACCAAGATTCAAAATGATCTCCAATCGGCAGCTTTTCCTATCCAATTTGGCTCAAACGACGGATTTCCCCTTGGCTATCGAAATCGTGAAGGCAGAAGGGATCTACCTCTACGGACCCAATGGAGAACGCTACCTAGACCTGATCTCCGGCATTGGCGTGAGTAATGTGGGCCATTGCCACCCCAAAGTGGTAGCCGCCATCCATGAACAAGTGGACCAATACCTCCACGTGATGGTCTACGGAGAATACATTCAATCCCCGCAAACTCAGTTGGCAAAGGCCTTGGTGGATACACTTCCCGCAGGGCTAGACAACGTTTATCTGGTTAACAGTGGTTCGGAAGCCATCGAAGGAGCCATGAAGTTGGCCAAGCGCTATACCAATCGCCGCAACCTCATCTCCTGCAGCAATGCCTACCACGGCAGCACCCAGGGTGCGCTCAGCATAGGGGGCAACGAGGAATTTAAGCGGGGATATCGCCCCTTACTCCCTGGCACTTCGCAGATTTTTTACGGGAGTTTCTCAGATCTAGCCAAGATCACCGAAGACACTGCTGCGGTAGTCATTGAAACCATCCAAGGTGAAGCGGGCATTCGCGTAGCCTGTACCAACTATTTCCAAGCCCTACGCGCTCGATGCACGGAAGTAGGCGCCTTGCTAATCCTAGATGAGATTCAAGCTGGTTTCGGTCGAACAGGCACTTTCTGGGCTTTTGAACAGTTTGACATCGTCCCAGATATTCTCGTGTGTGCCAAAGGAATGGGCGGAGGCATGCCCATTGGGGCATTTATCGCTAATAAAGAAGTGATGGGGGTATTCAAATCCAATCCCCTACTCGGTCACATCACCACCTTTGGTGGTCATCCAGTATCAGCCGCTGCATCGCTGGCTACCCTTCGTGTACTTCAGGAAGAGCAGTTAATCGCTGAGGTAGGAGAAAAAGCCAACCTATTCAAGTCCCTTCTCATCCATCCTCAAATCAAGGCCATTCGCAACCAAGGGCTGATGATGGCTCTCGAGTTTGAATCCTTTGAAGTGCTCAAACCCATCATCGACCGGGCAATTCAACTGGGCGTAATTACAGATTGGTTCCTGTTCTGCGACGACAGCATGCGCATCGCTCCTCCACTAACAATCAAGGAAGATGAGATCCGCGAAGCCTGTGCACTTATTCTACAAGCCATTGACGGAACTTAACCCAGCCATCCAAAAAATTTAACCTCCACTTTACCATTTTTTATCCTAATTTTCCCTTGTTCCTAGACGAATTTCAACTGATGAAAACAACACTTCGCATACTCGGTATCTTCCTATTTGTGGTTCTAACAGCCCTTCTTGGATTTATTTTCTGGAATAGTCCCCAATACGACGGGGAAGTGCAGATCACTGGGTTGACCGAAGAAGTAGACATCCACTTCGATGAATATGGCGTACCCCATATCTATGCGCAAAATGAAATAGACGCCTACCGCGCCTTGGGTTACATCCACGCGCAGGAGCGCTTGTTTCAGTTGGAAATGATGCGCCGCGTCGGATCAGGTACCCTTGCCGAACTCCTGGGGCCAGATGTGGTTGAGATCGATCAATTTTTCCATACCCTTGGCATCCCCAAGCATGCCAAGGAAAGTAGCAAGGCTTTAGTGGCACAGGGGAATAGCCCTTGGAAAAGTGCTGCCGAAGCCTACATCGCTGGGGTCAACCAGTTTATCGAGCAAGACAAACTTCCGGTAGAATACCTACTTCTAGGAAGCAAACCGCGTCCTTACACCTTGGATGACATGCATTCCGTCTTGGGTTACATGTCCTTTTCCTTTGCGATGAGTTTGAAGACAGATCCTTTGGTTACGCAGATCGCGCGCAAGTGGGGACCCGATTACCTTGCCTCCCTTGCCGTACATACGCTTCCTAACCACCATGTCATTCCTGTAAATTACCCGGATTCCTTAATGGCCGGAGCCAGTGCTGTCAACTCCAAACTTACCGCCCTATTGGACAAACTTCCTGCCCCAATGCTAGAAGGATCCAATGCCTGGGTGATCTCTGGTAGCCGCACCAAGTCGGGCAAGGTCCTTTTTGCAAACGATACACACATAGGCTTTGCTTCTCCCTCGGTTTGGTTTGAAGCACATATTGAATATCCGGGATACAGTTTTTATGGCAACCACCTCGCGGGCATTCCCTTTGGACTGGTAGGCCATTCCAGACACCACAGCGTGGGCTTGACCATGTTTGAAAACGACGATCAAGACTTTTTTGAGGAAAAACTCAATCCCGCCAATCCGAATGAAATTATTGTTGGGGACTCCATTTACCCCATCACCACCCGTACGGAAGTGATTCAGGTCAAAGGGCAGCAACCGATCGCCTTCCAAATCAAGGAAACGGTTCACGGACCAGTAATCAACTCCGTGGTCAAGGAAATTCAAGCAATGACTTCCAACCCAGTGTCCTCCTGGTGGGTGTACCTTCTCGAGCCTACCCGTGCCCTAGAGGCAGTGTACCAGATCAACCATGCAAGCAACCTGCAAGATGTGGCCAATGCTGCGTCACTCATCCATGCTCCAGGACTCAACATCATGTACGGAGATAGTCTAGGCAACATTGCCTGGTGGGCAGCAGCCAAGCTCCCTATTCGAGGAACTGCTGTGCATCCCACCATATTCGCGGATGGCTCAGATCCAGCAGCACAACCCCAAGGATGGTACCCTTTCACGGAAAATCCACAGAGCATCAATCCTGAATCTGGATTCGTTGCCTCGGCCAACAATCAGCCCGACTCCACCAGATCAGGAATCTTCTTCCCAGGATACTACTACCCAGGTGAGCGCTGGAACCGAATTGCCAAGACGGTGACCTCCAAAAAAGACTGGACCCAAGAATC
>JAXISU010000069.1:0-7640 GCA_034680425.1 Cyclobacterium sp. | reverse complement strand
CCTGAAGTTTGGTTTAGAAATGTCATTTCCGAAGATAAAACCCTGGATTGGAGAACCTTGGATCGACAGCTTGACCTGAGTTTAGAGCATTTCATTGAATTGGAAGGGAATGTTTCTCAGTTTTTGCCTACCCTAGGTCCTGTACCTCGGGCTTGGCTTAAGGAAAAAGGGTATCTAGACCTAGATCTGAATGCAAAATGGGAGTTGATTCAAGAACTACTAGACCTCTTGGATAGTCCTTTGTATGCTTTGGTCGAAAAAGAGGGAGAACTTCTCCTTAGCTTAATGCCAGAGCCTGAGGCGAAGGCTACTTATTCAGACCCCATTCAAGCCTGCAATGAACTGTTTTACCAAGCCTTGGTGCTGGGAAGTTTTGAAAAAGAAAAAAATAGCCTCTTTAAATCCTACCAAGATCAACTTAAAAGAACTGAAGCCTACCTCAAGAAATCAGGAGAAAAACTCCAAGAACTGAAAGATTCCCCTCCCCCTTCTCAGCTTGCGGATGTACTGATGGCAAACCTTCACGTATTTGGAGTGTCTACCCGTGAGGCAGAACTGGATAATTTTTACACAGGAGAAAAGGTAAAAGTAAGCCTCAAACCCAATCAAAAACCCCAGGACCTCGCCGCTTCCCTTTACCGGAAATCAAAAAATCGGCAATTGGAAATTGATCAATTGGAAAAAACCTTGGCCGCTAAAAAAGCGCAGGCCCAGTCCCTTCAATCCTTGCTTGATCGACTCCAAAAAGCACAGGATTTCAGGGCATTGAAAGAATTCAAAAAGGAACACAAGGAGGACCTACCTACATCCAAAACGGAAGTGAGTAGCCCATTCAAAGTATTTGAGGTGGAAGGATATACCATCTGGGTGGGAAAATCCGCCAAAGACAACGACGAGATGCTGCGCAACTTTGTGCACAAGGACGACCTATGGCTCCATGCCCGACAAGTGCCTGGTTCCCATGTGATCATCCGGAGAAAAGGCATGCCTATTGTACCTCAGCAGGTGGTGGAACGGGCAGCTTCCTTGGCCGCATTTTACTCCAAACTCAAAACTGACTCCCTGAGTCCGGTAATCGTGACCGAAGCCAAGTTTGTCAGAAAAGTGAAAGGATCCGCGCCCGGTTCGGTGGTGGTGGATAAGGAAAAAGTGATTCTGGTCGCCCCCAAGGGACCTGATCAAGATACTGCGCTTCACTCCTAATTTATTGGATAAAAAGAGATGCGGCCCTTTTTTACCCATTTAGGATAAGAAAGGGCCGCATTTTATTTACCTCTAGGATAATTAGCGAGACGGACAGGAAAGTCGCTCAACCTAAATACACGTCTGTAGGCTTCTTTTGAACCAGGTTGCGAAATAGTACTCCCAAAAGTCCTGAGCAACCTCCAAGGATAAAGCCCAATACTGCAGTCAATACCATCAAGGTAAGTCCTGAACCAAGGCCCATTATCGCCCCCATTTTGTCAGGAAGTGTACTGGAAGTCACGGCAGAAATGTAGAGCGTCTGACCCAACCAGGCCACACCCATCCCCAAGCCTCCACCCAAAAATCCTCCCCAGTTGCTTGGACGCATCAAGGCAGCAAGCACGGTAACAGCAATCATCACCACCCAATAAGGCGCTACACTATTTAGAAAAACCACAACTAAGGTGCTCAGCAGCGTGAATAATAGAAATTTCATGGTAGGCTTAGTTTAAAATCGTTTTGAATAATACTCCTTTTTGATCTTCCTTCTTCTTCAATCCAAAATCCACATAATCCCCTTTGGCCCAAATGGGAATAAAGTTATCGTAGAATCTACTTCCAGGATTCCCAGATTGACCTCCTGGATAAATGCCGAAAGCCTTGATTGTAGGACCCAACTCCACCACCATTCTCCAGCTAGCTCCATGTCTACTACCGGTGGCATTGAGGATACCAACCCCTCCGCCAGTATACACATCCGGTACAGAGAAGGCTTTGAAAGTAGGTACGAGGTGCTGAATAGTCGTTTTCTTGTAGTCCGCCCATCCGTAATCTCCCTCTTCAGTCTCCCATTTTTTCATGGCCACAAGTAGGGAATCAAAGCCAACCTGTACGTGGTACTGGGCTGTTTGGATACCCGCTGCCATGTGGACGTCAAAAACCGCATCCTCTGGCGTATCACGCATCAAAGCAATCGTTTGGTAGTTGTTTGGACGTACCACTGGGGCTCCTTGGTCCATCAATTCTCTCCAGATACTTTCTGCTGTTTCCGCAAACCAAATGGAATAGAGCGTTTGTCCTTTTTTGGCAGGATCCGCAAAATAATCCCAGCCTTTCAAGTCCGCTAGGTATTTCTGAGCTTCCTTGGAGGATGCTCCATACCCTGCCAATAAGTTGAGTAGGACGGGTAAAGATTCTGCTGCTTGCAAGTTGTAGGAATCGTACTGCAAGGCCTTCATGTCCTCCACCGTAATCTGATCCATAGCTGTCAACTTGCTATTCAATCTACGGTTGCGGTAATGCTCGAAAGAGTGATCGAAGGTATAGTACGGATAGGTACTGTCTACAGGATGTTGGTTGGCAGAAGAAACAAATCCACGTTCAGGATTGAGGGTATTCGCATTGTGTTCGAAAGGAATATATCCTTGCCACTCCATTCTTGGGTCGGCACCATCCATAAAGAATTTGCCTTGCTCCTTCCACTTCAAGGGGAATTTTCCTTGAATGCGCATGGCGATATCCCCAGTTTTGGAGGCAAATACGAAGTTTTGAGCAGGTGCAGCATAGTCCTTCAAGGCTTCCGTATAACCCGCATGATTGGTGGCCTTATTCATTTGCAGGAAAGTTTTCTGCTCATTGGAGGTGCCTTGATGCACAATCCAACGAAGCGCAAAATTGACATCCTGACGGTCTGATTTAAAGGATTTGTCGTAGACTACCGGTCCATAGTGTGTATACACCACCGTATCCAAGAATGCTTCCTCCCCTTTTATCTTGATTTTCTCAATTCTAAATTCTGAGTTTTTCCATTCTTCTCCATACTTATAGGCTTTTCGGGACGCATCTTGGAACGTGATCTTGTACCAATCCCGCGTATCCTTGGTGGCATTGGTTACCCCCCAAGCAATATGCTCGTTGAAACCGGAGATCACACCCAAAGCACCGGGAAGGGTCGCCCCCTTTACAGTATGCTGCGGGGTGCTCAACTGCATGGAATACCAGAGTGAAGGTAAATTCAAACTTAAGTGGGGGTCGTTGGCAAGAATGGGATGCCCATTTTTGGTTTTCTTCCCACTCACTGCCCAGTTGTTGGATCCTGTACCCTCTGTAGGCTGCGCCAATGCTTCCAATTGAAGCGTCTCTTCTGGATAGGTCAAACTATCCGGCTTGGCGGGATACAAGGATTGAAAATCCCAAACCCGTTCTTTTTCGATTACGGGATCATTATCGCGCGGGAAGTCAGGATACAGACGATCCAAATTTGCTTTCCCTAAGATTTTCTTCAAGTTGCTGTACTCCAAATCCCTATCCCCAACCAACATGTCCGACATGTACTTGAGCAAAAGCAATGATTTGTAGGCAGACCAAGCCTCAGGCTTGTAGTTCAAAATCTTGTACTCCACCGGTAGCCTCGCATCTGTCAATTGATTGATGTATTGGTTGACCCCATCGGAATAGGCCTCCACCAAGGCCAAAGTGGCCGGGTCTTTTTCTTTCAAATACGAAATTCCCAATTCCGCACCATAAGCCAGGCCTTTTCGACGGGTCATTCGATCTAATTCCAAAGCCATTGGCCCTACCAATTCCGATATTCTACCTGCTGCTGCGCGAGTTTGGAACTCCATCTGCCAAAGTCGGTGCTTTGCTGTGATGTAGCCTTGCGCTCGATAGAGATCCAATTCATTCTCCGCATAAATGTGGGGAATCAATTGTTCGTCATAAACCACCTCCACTGGAGCATTCAAATTTTCTAGATCCAAGGATTCCTCTGCCAATTGATCCTCTGAGAAGGAGTTTTGCCAAAATCCATGGTTGGGATCGAGCAAGGGCGCGATAGGTGGAATCTGTCCAAATGGCAGTGCTACCAGTACCCCTAAGGCACAGGTAACAACAAGCGTACTAATAAAGGAAAGGTATTTCATGGCCAAATCCTGGGAAGGTTAATTTCTTGGGTTACTAATTGTATCGGAAACTTAGGGAATTTTAAAATCAAAAAAAATCCCCGACCGGGTGGTTGGGGATTTGAGGATGTTATTGAATAGTAATTGGGAGTTTGAGTTTTTCCCAACGGATCACTAACCCTGGGCTTTCCACTTCAATGGCCAAACTTTCCTGGCTTGTTTCTTCCCACTGGGGCTGAACCTCCACGCGAAGCACATCATTTTTCTCATTGTATTGAAAATGTCCATGCTCTAAGTTCCAATCTGAGTTAAAAATCACGGTCCAACTACCCTTCTCTTTAGGGATGGTGAAAATGGAATATTTACCTGCGGCCAAGGCTTTCCCTTCAACAGTAATGTCTTGAGCCAAATCGATGTAGGAAGCTTCATTGGCACCTGTTCTCCAAACAACATTGTAAGGAACCAGGTCACCCCAAACCGTTCTTCCTTTGACAGCGGGCGATCCGTATTGCACTTTAATGGTCTTTCCAGCAACCTGTCCTTCTTTGGTTACCAATGGGCTAGGTCGTTGTTCTGGAGTCTCTTCGGCTGTCTGTTCCTGAGCCTCGGTAGATGTCGATTCTTCTGTTTTGGGCTGACAAGCGAGGGTAAAAGTAAGGGATCCGACCACGATCAATCCTAAATAGTGCTTCTTCATAGTTAAAATTTTAGAGGTACTTTGATTCAGTAAAATTAATAGAAGGAATTAAAAATTGGTACAACCCTATACGGCAGAACTGCCTAAAGGTTGAAACATGAAGTTAAGGACAAAAATCAAAAAATCCTTTGCTAATCACCTATCTACTTAAAAGAACTGGTTTTCGTTTTTTTTGGATAAATTTTTCTCATTTTTGAAAGCCAAACCGAGTGCATCACCGCTGACTTATACAAATGAAATTTATTACTGGGCTAATCTTTGTTTTGAGCCTGCTAGTTTTTGGTAGTGTCTTCATTTCGCCAGAGGTGTTCCCGTATGCTGGGTTATTGCCCTTTTTGGTTCCTCTAGCACTTATTGCGAATGCCTTTCTATTCTTCATGCTCGCTTTGGCCTGGAGAAGGCTGGCCTTTTTTCCCCTGCTTTGTCTAGCTATAGGCTATAAATTTATCCTCATTACCTTCCAATTTCATCCCAAAAACGAAGAAGCGGAAGGACTAAAGGTGCTGAGCTACAATGCTCACCTCTTCAATTACAAGAATCCCCCAACAGGTGCAGAAGACCCAACTGTATTTTCCTGGCTCAATGAACAACCTGCAGACATCAAAGTCATTCAGGAATTTTACCAAGACTTTACGATTGAAAGCAAGGATGCGCTAAAGTTTCTGAGCAAAGACGGTGAGTTGAACTATACCTACCATCCCCTTCGTGGAGAACCCAAGCAGCGATCTTATGGCATGGCTATTTTTTCCAAATACCCCATCGTCAACGAAGGGATAGTATTTGATGAAAAAAACAGCAACGGAGCCATTTTTGCCGATATCGAGGTAGGCAAAGACACCCTTCGAATCTACAATGTACACTTGGCATCCATGTCGATTGAGGCTGAAGCTTTTGAAAATTACGACAGCGCAAAGCAAGTGTACAAGCAGACCCTAGGCAAACTTCATCTTGGTAGCTTGAAGCGTGCTCAGCAAATGAATATTCTGGAGGAGCATTACAAGAATAGCCCCTACCCAGTCATCTTGATGGGCGACTTGAATGAAATCCCCTACTCCAATGCATATTTTAGATTAAGCGAATCGCTTCAAAATGCGTATGAACTCGCGGGCAGAGGCTTTGGCTTTACCTTCAATCGCATCCTGTTTTTCCTGAGAATAGATCATATTTTTGCCTCCTCAAGCCTGACACCGTTGCAGTTTAAAACCCATAGTGAAGTGGATTATTCGGATCATTACCCCGTAGCGGCTACATTTACTTGGGATGGGTTTGAGCCTTAATTGGCTTTTTAAACTTGAATCGCCTTTTTTGACGCTCACTTCCAAATTTGAACCAAAACTACAGGTTAGCCTAGCAGAAAAAATAGGTCAATTTCCTAACTTGCATCTTTAGTAAAAAACTCAGCCCTTATGCAGCAATACCACGATTTGATGAAACGCATCCTTTCTGAAGGAGTAAAAAAAACTGACCGAACCGGTACAGGTACAATCAGTGTTTTTGGGCATCAAATGCGGTTTAACTTAGCGGATGGATTTCCAGTAGTGACTACGAAGAAATTACACCTTCGCTCCATCATCATCGAATTGCTTTGGTTTTTGAGAGGCGAATCCAATATCACCTGGTTAAAGGAGAATGGCTGTTCGATTTGGGACGAATGGGCAGATGAAAATGGCGACCTTGGTCCGGTCTATGGGTACCAATGGAGACATTGGCCAGATGGAAAAGGTGGAGAAATCGATCAAATCAAGAACCTGATCCACCAGATCAAAACCAAACCGGATAGCAGAAGACACCTCGTTAACGCTTGGAATGTGGCCAATGTCGATGAAATGGCGCTCCCTCCCTGCCATACGCTTTTCCAATTTTATGTGGCAGATGGAAAACTATCCTGCCAACTCTATCAGCGTAGTGCCGATGTGTTTCTTGGTGTTCCTTTTAATATAGCCTCTTATGCGCTCTTTACCATGATGGTCGCACAAGTTTGTGATCTGGAGCCTGGGGAGTTTGTACACACCTTTGGTGATGCACACTTGTATTCAAATCACCTAGAGCAAACCGAATTGCAACTGAGCAGGGAGTGTAGACCCCTTCCCACCATGAAAATCAATCCAGCGGTAAAAGACATCTTTGCCTTTACCTACGAAGATTTTGAATTGCTCAACTACGATCCACATCCGCACATCAAAGCACCAGTAGCCATTTAATTCAACCTACTTGGTTTTCCTACCAATTTGATCGGGATAAAAAAGCGCCTCCAGGAATTCTGGAGGCGCTTTTTGTTTGTAAAAGGCTGGCTGATTTAGTTACCCAATTCGTACTTGAGCGTTCGTCCCTTTTCCACTGCCGGAAGCCCTTCGGTCATCCAAAGCGGTGCTGGAGCACCTTTTAGGTAATGGTCAAAGAACTGACTCAAACGGATGGATAGGTCTTTGGCATTTTTGCGCTGCACCAAGTTGTGATCTTCTCCATTGTATTGAAGAAGCCAAGCGGGCTTGTTAAGACGCTTGAGTCCCATAAACATTTCGATGCCCTGGTACCAAGGCACGGCACCATCTGCATCGTTGTGCATGATCAGAACGGGAGTATTCACACGATCCAAGGTAAATAATGGAGAGTTTTCCAAGTAGTACAACGGCTTTTCCCAAAGGGTACCACCAATTCGAGACTGAGTTTGCTCGTATTGAAACATGCGGCTCATGCCTGTTCCCCAGCGAATCCCCCCATAGGCAGAAGTCATGTTCACCACTGGAGCACCAGCCCCTGCAGCTTTGAACAGGTTGGTTCGCGTAATCAAGTAGGCTACCTGATAGCCACCCCAACTTTGGCCTTGAATCGCCATGTTGGATGCATCCACTCCTCCT
>JAXISU010000068.1:0-7763 GCA_034680425.1 Cyclobacterium sp. | reverse complement strand
GGCCATCTCAGTGAAGGGAGCAAACGCCCACATCCTTTTGTAGTGGTGAGTCGTGTGACCAGTAATCCCAATCAAATGCGGGCGATTACACTATCCATCATGATGATGCTGGGGCAGTTTATGATCATCCCTTTTCTTAGTCCTTACAACGTGGCCAATGTGGGCTTTACGGAATTGCAGCTTACTTACGTCTACATGGCCGGGGGCGCATTCACCATGTTTACTTCCCCTTGGGTGGGTAAGCTGGCGGACAAATATGGCAAGCTGCAGATCTTCACGATTTTCATGCTGCTCAACTTGATCCCTATCGGCATCATTACTCACTTGGGAGTTACCCCTGTAGCCTTGGTGCTCGTAGTGACCACCTTCTTTTTTGTGACCTCCAATGGGCGCTATGTGCCTGCTGCGGCTTTGGTCACAGGCACGGCTCAGCCCGAAAACCGAGGAAGCTTTTTGAGTTTCAATTCTGCCGTGCAGCAACTGGCAGCAGGCTTTGCTTCTCTTGCAGCTGGTTTTATGATTGGAGAAAATGAATTAGGTCAATTGACCAATTTCAATTACGTGGGCTATCTGGCTATTTTCTTCAGCCTAATTTGCATTCCCTTGGCTTGGCGGATTAAAGTGGTCAGCTAAAAAAAAACGCCTCCAAAAATCAAATTCTTGGAGGCGTTTTCATTTAAATGCTTCGTTTAAAACTCAGCGTTTCCTGGTGTTCTTGGGAAGGCGATGACATCGCGGATGTTGCCCATGCCGGTGACGAACAATACCATGCGTTCAAATCCAAGTCCAAAGCCTGCGTGTGGCGTAGCACCAAATCTTCTAGTGTCTAGGTACCAACTGAGTTCTTCGGTTGGGATATGCATTTCATCCATGCGTTGGCTCAGTTTATCAAGCCGTTCTTCCCGCTGAGAACCACCTACGATCTCTCCAATGCCAGGAAACAAAATATCCATGGCAGCCACTGTTTTCCCGTCCTCATTTTGACGCATGTAGAAGGCCTTGATGCCTTTCGGGTAGTCGGTTAGGATCACTGGTTTTTTGAAGTGCTTTTCTACCAAGTAGCGCTCGTGTTCGGATTGCAAATCCGTCCCCCATTCTTCGATGAGGTAGGAGAATTTCTTCTTTTTGTTGTGGTTGGAGTTGCGGAGGATATCGATCGCCTCTGTGTAGGTAAGGCGCACAAAGTCGTTTTCTACCACAAACTTTAATTTCTCAAGAAGGCCTAATTCCGCACGTTGCTCGGTAGGCTTGCTTTGCTCTTCTTCAGCGGCGCGCTGATCCAAAAAGGCCAAGTCTTCGGCGCAGTGCTCCAAGGCATAACGGATGATGTACTTGAGGAAGTCTTCTGCGAGGTTTTGGTTATCTTCTGCATCGTAGAAGGCCATCTCGGGTTCAATCATCCAGAACTCCGCTAAGTGGCGTGTGGTGTTCGAATTTTCAGCGCGGAAGGTAGGTCCGAAGGTATACACCTCAGCCAAAGCCATGGCTGCCAATTCTCCTTCAAGTTGACCGGAAACAGTCAGGTTGGTTTCCCGCTCAAAAAAGTCCTGGCTGAAGTCGATTTTTCCATCCTCTGTTTTGGGTGGATTGCTGAGGTCTAAGGTAGTTACCTTGAAAGTTTCCCCGGCACCTTCTGCATCGGATGCTGTGATGATGGGGGTATGGATGTAGAAAAAGCCTTTGGTGTTGAAATAGGTGTGCACCGCATAAGCTAGCGCATGGCGGACACGGAATACAGCACTAAAGGTATTGGTTCGCATGCGTAGGTGTGCGATCTCACGTAGAAACTCTAGGGAGTGCTTCTTAGGCTGCAGTGGATATTTTTCCGGGTCTGATTCGCCCAAAACTTCGATGCGTGTTGCATTCAGTTCCGACTGCTGACCAGCACCTTGGGAGGCTTCCACCTTTCCTGTGATTTTCAAGCAGGCGCCTGTGCTGCACTTTTTGAGGATATCTTCAGCAATGACATTGGGGTCGGCCACTACCTGATAATTGGTAATGATGGAACCGTCATTAAGCGCAATGAAGGAAACATTCTTGTTGCTTCGCTTGGTGCGTACCCAACCCATGAGGGTGATCTCTTGTCCGATCAGGTCTTGTTCCAGGATGGTCTTGATTTTGACCCGTTTGTTAAATGCCATTTGCGTTGGGGTAGAGGAAGGCGAATGCCGCCTCTCTAATTTTAGTGGAATGCAAAAAAACGATTAAATCACCTTTTTATCAAAAAATTGACGCTTTTTCCTAAATTTGACAGAGCTGTTTTCTTCGGAAGCCTCCTCTTTTTTCGCAAATAAGTGGTTTGAATCATTTCAATGCAAAAGTTAACTCTTTCTCAGTCACTCTCTCAAAAACTTTCCCCGCAGCAGATTCAGTTTATCAAGCTGCTGCAAGTGCCTACGGCAGAGCTAGATGCTCGGATAGAGGAAGAGCTTGAAATCAACCCGGCCCTGGAAGAAGGGAAGGGTGAGGAGAACGAAACTTCTGGCGAGGAGGATTTCGACGAGGGCTATGGAGATGAGTATGGGTCCGATTCAGGCGAGGTCAATGTAGACGACTACTTGGACGACGACTACGGAGGCTACAAGATGCAGGGAGATGGCAATTACAATCCCGACGATGAGGATCGAGAGATACCTTTTTCCGTAGCGAGTTCCCTACACGAACAGCTCATCACCCAGTTGAATTTTTTGAAGCTCGATGAGCGTCAGCGACTCATTGGAGAGCAACTGATTGGGAGCATTGAGAACGATGGGTATATCCGTCGTGAACTGACCTCCATCATCAATGACTTGGCTTTTTCCCAAAATGTGGAAACCGACCTGGATGAGCTTGAAGAAATTCTACGCAAAATACAGACCTTCGATCCGGCAGGTATTGCCGCTCGAAGCTTGCAAGAGTGCTTGATTATCCAATTGGAGCGCAAAGAGCATCCGGATGATCCCACTGTGCAACATGCCTTGGCGATTATTCAGGATTGCTTTGAGGAGTTTACCAAAAAGCATTACCCAAAAATTCAAAAACGGCTCAACCTAGACGAGGAAGAAATCAAGGAGGCGGTCCAGTTGATCACCCGACTCAATCCCAAGCCGGGAGGGGTAGCGGATGGTTTGGTGCTGACTCAGTACGTGATCCCTGACTTTATCTTGGTGACCAATGGAGGAAAGTTTGAGATCCTTTTGAATTCAAAAAATGCTCCAGAGCTTCGGATTTCACGTTCCTACTCCGAACTTTTTGACACCTACGACAAGAGCGATAAAAAGGACAAGAAACTCAAGGAGACCGTTTCCTTTGTGAAGCAAAAGTTGGATTCTGCGAAGTGGTTTATTGATGCGATCAAGCAGCGGCAAAACACCTTGCTTCGAACTATGGAGGCCATCCTACAGTACCAATATCCTTTTTTTGTGGATGGAGATGAGGCGGCGTTGCGTCCCATGATTTTAAAAGATATCGCCGAGAAAATCGACATGGATATCTCCACCGTTTCTCGTGTTGCGAATAGCAAATCGATTCAAACGGAGTTTGGTGTGTTTCCTTTGAAGTACTTTTTCTCTGAGGGCATCGCCACAGATAGTGGAGAGGATGTCAGTAACCGAGAAGTAAAATCGGTACTTCAGGGCATGGTGGATGGAGAAGATAAAAAGAAGCCCTTGTCCGACGACAAGCTGGTGAAGATGTTGAACAAAAAAGGCTACAATATCGCACGACGTACGGTAGCCAAGTACCGGGAGCAGTTGCAAATTCCGGTGGCTAGACTCCGAAAAGAACTCTAGTGGTACGTAGATTAGCCCTTTTTCTTTCGGTGGTTTTTCAGCCTTTACTCATGCCCTCTTTGGTGTTTGGATTGCTGTTTTTTGGGGTGCCTCAGGCCACCAGCCTACCCGAAGCATTTAAGGTTCGTATCTTTTACTTGATTGTGTGTGCCACGCTACTGATTCCAGTGGTCTTGATGTTGGGTTTGCGTTGGAGTGGCTACGTGAAGAGTTTGCATTTTGAGGAGAAAAGTGATCGTCGCGTCCCCTTCATCTTGGTGACGCTATTCTATGTATTGACCACCTATTTTTTAAAGGAAAAAACCGAGTTAGATCCCATCTTATGGCAGGGAATGGGAGTGATTACTGCGGCTGTGGCACTGCTGACTGGAGTGACTTATTTTTGGAAGATGTCTGCGCACTTGACGGGGATTGGAGGGGTTTTGGCCGTGACAGGAATTTTGGGGCTTTATTTTCCTTCGGTGACGGTGGCCTATTTGCTGGTGGCCACTTTGGTGCTCGGAGGGGGGATTGCCTCTTCCCGTTTGTATTTGGATGCCCACCGTCCCGCTGAAGTGTACGTGGGACTTTTGGTAGGATTTGTCACCTGCTGGATAGGATTTTCCTGGATCTATGGTTCATTCGCTTGACTTAGCGTTTGATTGGGCACAAAAAAAAACTCCCCATCGGGGAGTTTTAAATTTTTTGACTTATTCGAATTAAAACAATCCTAATGCAATTCCAAAACTAACTTGGGTGGCTTCGTTATTGAAAGGGCCTCTCTTGGCTTGCCACATCGGGCTGAGGTAGTAGGTTGTCCACACGTTAAATCCAGGGCTACCTGCTTTTAGGTGGAGGCCGTAGCGGATTTTTTCTAGCCCATAGTTTTCGGACTGTTTGATCTTCACCGCTCCAGTGGCAGGGGAGTCGTACCCAATTTTGGTATGGGATTGGTAGAGCATGCCTACTCGAGCGCCAAGGCTAACTCGGAAGCTTTTACTGTAGTCTTTTTTATTGATGTTGTACTGTAAGTCTACCGGTACCTCTAGGTAGTTCACTGCAAGGTTGTTGGTTTTAACTTCGATCGTTGTGCCGTACACGCTATTCACCTTCTTCAGAACAGAGGATTCCGCGCCGAGGGTGCTGCTGCGAAATAGGTTTTCATCATCGGCAAAGACAAACTTGTTGGTGGAAATACCGATACCTGGGCTCAACACAAATCCAGAGGATTCTCCGAAAATGCGGAAAGGTTTTTGGTAGTAGACGTTGAAACTTCTTGATCCAAAGAAATTGATGGCCAGGTCAGCAGGTCGGTTGGTCAGCTGAGTCCAGCCAAACTCTACGGTCAAGTCATTGGGGATGTTGGGACGACCACCGACAGGGGTTTTTGGACTTTCGCTATCGGATTCTTGTGCTTGAGCGTTCAGTGCAAATGCAAGGAAGGCAAGTGTGAGTATTTTTTTCATCAAAGAAGCTTCTTTTGAAGAGGATGTGGGCAAAAATATAAAATTTAGGAGGATTTATGCGCCTGTTGGTCTTAATTATTCTTAAGGGAGGGGGTAGGGAGAAATCTTGGATTTTAAAGAATTCTTCGGGCGATCTTTTTGGAGGGAAAAAATTAATACGTACTTTTGCAATCCAATCTGGCTTCGTAGCTCAACTGAATAGAGCACCTGATTACGGCTCAGGAGGTTTCAAGTTTGAATCTTGACGAGGTCACTAGCCCTAGCTTCTAAGAAGTTAGGGCTTTTTTTGTGACTACTAATTAGAAAGCGATTCCTTGAATTTCCTGAAATTTTATTTTCAACTTCAGCAAAAACAAAAAAAAGCAGCCCGAAGGCTGCTTTTTGATTTTTAGTGTCCTGCTGTGCCAGCAGGCTTCACGCCTCGCTGCCAGATAAAGAGAATGATAAATGCTACAATAAGAATTACTGGAAACGTCATCATGGTGGAAAGAGTTTCTTGTCCTGCAGCTAAATCTAGAGCTGGGCCTTCCGCCATACCTAGAGCTTTCTGTTTTTCAACATCAGCATCAATCCATCCGCCAATTATGGGTTGAAAAATTGCTGTAGAAAACATCCCCACTCCGCCAATAATTGACATTCCGAGCGCTCCACTTTTCGGGATCCTTGCTGCTATAAAACCGATCATTGTTGGCCAGAAAAACGCAACTCCCAAAGCAAAAATAATTGCAGCCAAATAGGTCATGTTTCCAACTTGAGTGCTAAATAAGAAAATTCCAATTGTAGAAAGGATAGCGCCAAACAGCAATACTCCAGTTTGTCCCAAAGCTTTGGTCATTGGTCCTCCAAAATACCTTAAAACAGCCATCAATCCAGCAGTTAATGCTAGGATTAACATCGGCTTTGCTCCAGAGCTTTCCATAATCAAACCTGTCCATTTTTGAGGTCCAAATTCAGTGATTGCAGTCAGAGCCATGCAGCAAAAAATAAAAATAAATAAAGGTGAGAGCATCGCCTTTAGGTTTGAGGATAGGGATTTAGACTGTTCTTCATTGGATTCTGGGAATTTTTGACCAAAAAACAAGAAAGCGTAAACAACTGCAGGAATTGGGATTAGCCAAAACTGGCTTTGCCAAGAAAATCCTTGTTGGGTCATTAATTCTGAAATGATAGCGCCAACAAAAATTCCACCTGGAAACCACATATGGAAACGGTTGAGCATTTTATCTCTCTTATCACCATCATACGAATCTGCAATCATTGGATTGCAGGCAGCCTCAGTGCAGCCACATCCTACACCAAGAAGGAGATTGGAAAGTAACAACAAATTGAAGCTTAACTCAGAAACGAAGTAAATTGCGTATAAAGTTAATCCTGCGCCTAGAAAGTGGGAGATAAACGCTAGGTTCATTATTTTTTTTCCTCCAATAGTATGGTATATCAATCCCCCGATAATCATGGCGATAGGGAATCCGAAAAACCACAAGGATTGAATATAGCCCAAACTTTCAGCTGAATATTGTAATTCTTTGCCAAGACTTTTTAGTGTTCCTGAACTGATACTGAAAGAAAACGCGGTGGTAATTAAGGCAAAACAACTTGCATTGAATAGCCTTGAACGATTGATCTGATTTGTCATAAAGGTAGTGCTTTAGGTTTTTGGGTTGCTTTAAGTGACTTTTGACACTTTCAAAGTAGGTAAAAAAATAGAATTTGCCTCCCCGAATTCAAAAAAATAGAAAGAACTGCCCCAAATTTTTTTATTAAGGGCAGTAGACTTCCAGATTTGGCAGCCTTTTAGCGAACAAATACCCAATCCTGAGCGCTACTCAAGGGGGCAGAAAATTCATAACCCTCCTCTCGGAAAACTTTGAGTTGCTCGGGATCAGTAATCCGATTCAGGATGGCATAGCGAGCCATCAAGCCTCTAGCCTGCTTGGCAAAAAATCCGACTACCTGGTATTTTCCTTCCTTGTGTTCCTTGAAATGGATGGTAATCACGGGGAGTTTCAAGGTCTTTTGGTCTACTGCCTTGAAGTATTCTTGGGAAGCCAGGTTGACCAAGGTCTTGCCTTGCCCCGCCTCATTCAACGCCTTGCTGATCTTGGTGCCCCAGTACTGGTAAAGATTGGTTCCTTTCTTGGTTTTAAGAGGAGTTCCCATTTCCAGGCGGTAGGGTTGGATCAAATCCAAAGGCTTCAATAGACCATACAATCCAGAAAGGATGCGCAAGTGCCGTTGCGCAAATTCAAGGTCTTCTGCGCTGAATTGATCTGCCTCCATCTTGGCATACACCTCTCCTTTGAAGGCCAAAAGTGCTTGCTTGGAATTCTCTGGACTGAAAGTTTCGTTAAAGGTCTTGTAGCGCTCCTCATTCAGGCTTGCGAGGGAATCGCTCAGATGCATCAATTTGGAAATTTGTGAAGCCGATTTTTTCTTCAACACCCCCACTAGATCTTTCACTTCTGCAGGAAAGTCGAGTTGGGTATGGCTGCTGTACTCGGGATTGCTGTAATCGAGGGTTTTGGCTGGAGAAATGACAAGTAGCATG
>JAXISU010000067.1:0-7842 GCA_034680425.1 Cyclobacterium sp. | reverse complement strand
GTAGAGGTCCATGCCCTCAGCAAAGAAGTAAAGAGTAATGCTATCCTCTGCTTCAGTAATTTGGGTCATTGGGGTGCTGGTGCTGTTTGCAGCATCTACAAATTTTCCAACCAACTTACCATCTTCCCCGCGCTCGAGTGTAAGTACAACGGAGATGGTTCCCATTGGAGTGTCCTTGATAGTTACTTCCCAATCGCCTACAAAGTAGTCTGTAGTTTGAGCTTGGGTGCTAAAGGAAATTAAGAAAAGTGCAAATCCGCACAGAACGGTGGTAATAAGTTTCATGGTTATTTTGTTTAAGGAATTGATTTGGAAAGAAATATAGAAAAAGGATTTGAATTTTTTTGAAGGGGGCTGTCGTTTTCGGTTTTTTTAAGGAATTCTAGCTAAGACCTACTTCCAGTTCAGAACAGGGTTAGACTCTTGGTGGAAGGAGTTTGTAAAGAACTGGAGTCACAATTCGGGATAGGATTGTAGAACTAATCAACCCACCAATGAGCACAATCGCAAGGGGAGAAATGAGCGGATTGGTACTCAAAGCCACAGGGATCAAGCCACCAATTGCCGTGATGGTAGTCAACACAATAGGCAGGAAGCGAATTTCCCCTGATTTTTGAATGGCTGTATCAAGATCTACCCCTTCTTTTCGCAATTGATTGGTAAAATCAACCAATAGGATGGAGGTCTTCACTTCAATGCCTGCCAAGGCAATGAGTCCAATGATGGCCACAAAGGAAAGGGAATTGCCCGTAATCCAGAGTGCAATCAAAGCGCCTACCATTCCCAAAGGAATCACAGAAAGGACAATGATCGTGCTTTTGAAGGTTCGGAAAAGCAAAATCAAAACTGCAATGAAGAGGAACACAGTAATGATAATGATGGTGTTGAAGCCTGCAAAGGATTCTTGTTTGGTTTCGTATTCACCCCCTAAGGTCAAGCGATAGCCTTCAGGCAAGGGAATTTGATCTAGTTTGGTCATTGCTTCGCCAAGCACTCGATCCGTGAGGGAATTGGCATCTACAAAAGAGGATACGGATACAGACCTATTTTTATTGTAATGGTCTATAGTCAGGGTGCTGCTTTCAAATTTGAGATCAGCAATTTGGGAAAGTGGAATTCCCTTTCCTTGATTGTTGTAGATGTAAATGGGTTCGAAGGTTTCTAAGGTTGCTCGATCTCCTTTTGGGGTAGTGAGTAAAATCGAACGCTCATTTCCTTGAGGATCTGTAAACGAACCTAGGTTCAATCCGGCAAGAGCAAGTCTGACGGTTTGGTCGATGTCTGCAGTAGCAATACCCAATTGTCGGGCCTTATCTTTTTGAATGTCTACACGGATATCGGTCTTTAAGTTGGCTACGGGGTTATTGACATAGATGGTGCCAGGAGTTTGCTTGAGTAGTTGCTCTACTTTTCCAGCCAAACTTCGAAGCGTATCCAGATTTTCTCCTACCAACCTGATTTCAATGGGCGCAGTCACTGGTGGTCCCTGTTCAAAGTTTTTAACTTCCACTTTTGCACCAACCACCTTTGCAAAACTTGCTTGAAGGGTTTGGATGATCTCTATTTTTCGAGGAGCTGAAGTTTCGGGTTCCAGTTGAACAAACAGTTGCCCATAATCGCTGCGCTCATTTTCAGGAATCTCGTTGTAATAGATGCGTGGATTTCCTTTGCCTACGTTGGTTGCAAAATTTTTCAACTCAGGAATTTTAGCCACTTCCTGTTCAATTTGCCTTACGAGCGAATCCGTGTTGCTCAAGTTGGATTGAAGTGGCGTCGTAATGCTGACTAGAAACTGTGGTTTTTCTGAGGAAGGAAAAAGGCTAAATCCAATAACAGGGAATAAGCTTAAGGATCCAAAAAAGATCACTCCTGCAAGAACGAGCGTTGCCACAGGCTTCTTTAATGCTTTTTCAAGCAGCGGCGCATAGCTAAGATGGATCCCTTTCTGAAATAAATCGTAGATCTTGTTGGTATGACCTTGCTCCTTGTTTTTCAAAAACCAAGTTGAAAGAAATGGAATGATGGTAAGGGAAACCAACAACGAAGCGAGTACACTCATGATCACAGACATGGGCAAGCTTCGAACAAAATCCCCCGAACTTTCTGGTAAGAAAACCAAAGGAAGAAAAGCAATGATCAAGGTGACCGTACAGCCAACCACAGAAATTGAAATCTGTTGGGTAGCTTTTATGGCTGCTTCCTTTTTGCTGAAGCCATCTCGGATCCATCGTTCGATGTTTTCTACCACCACGATACTATCGTCGACTAGCAAGCCCAGTGCAACCACCAAGCCGACAATGCTGAGCTGGTTGAGACTGTAGCCCAAAGCATTCATTAAAATCAGACCAATGGCCAGTGACAAGGGAATGGAAACCATGACGATAAGTGAAGCACGGTTGCCCAAGGGGAGCAAAGTCACAAATACCAAGGCTATGGCAATTAAAAAGTCCATTCCTAAGCCACCCAGTCGTCTATTGACATAGTCGGCTTGATCAAAAGCAACGATTAAATCGATGTTTTCAGGCAATTTTTCTGTGCTAGAAGCGAGTAGGGGACTGTATTTTTCTTGTACGTTGGAGATGTTGGTGCCTTCCTTTAAGGCTGCAGTCACAAAGATGGAGCGGTAGCCATTGAGGCGGGTGATGTGCTTGGTATCCTCAAAGTCATCACGAATCGTCGCCACATCTTTCAAAAGGATATTTTTTCCTTGCAGAGAAAATACCACGGTTTCGGCGATCTCATCGGCTGAACTGTAATTTCCGCTTGTTTTTACGTTGAAGGTTTTGTTGCCCGCATCTACCTGACCTCCAGGAATGTTACTCAATTCACTTTTGATGCTGCCTATGAGCGCAGCAAGAGGGATGTTTAAGGTCGCTACTTTATCCAGTTGTAATTCAACCTTTACGATTTGAGCTGGAAGTCCATGGATTTTGACATTCTTCAATTCCGTGATGCTCTCTAGGTCTTTCTGGAGGCGGTCAGCTTCGGTTTTAAGCAATTCTCGGGAAGCATTTTCACTCACCAAAGCGATTTGGAGAATGTTTACATCGGAGGGTCGTACCTTTTTTACTTCGATAGAAAAAATCTCCGCTGGCAATTGGGGTCGTAGGGTGTTGACCTCCCGAACGAGTTCCTGGTATTTTTCATCTACATCCTCGTTGTAATTGTATTCCACCAAAAGAATAGCAGCTCCGTCTTTGATCTCGGTTTCAATGCGCTTGATATTTTCAAGTGCGTAGATGGTTTTTTCCAAGGGATCCACCACCAATTCTTCCAAATCCTCTGGACTTGCACCTGGATAAATGACTACGATGGGGAAATTGGGAGAGTTGATTACCGGGTCCTCACTCCGCGGCATGTTCAAAAAGGTAGTCAAACCCAAGACCACCGTCATGAGAAAGATGACGAGGGTAAATTGGTAATTCTTTACCGCAAAATCAGAGATTTTCATCAGTTCTTAACTTGAATAGTGGAACCATCCGACAAATAGGCACTTCCTGACACAATGAGGCTCTTATAGTTCTCCAATCCAGCGACCACCTGGATGGAAGTTGGGGTGATTTTACCCAATTGAATTTTTATTTTTTTCGCTTTTTGGCCATCGACTACAAAGACATAGCCGCTGTCCCCATTGGCATCCAGAACGGATTCAAATGGAATCTCCCAGCCTTGTACGGTTTGGGAGGGCTGGATTCGAGCTTTTCCAAACATTCCAGAAGCCAAGGATACTTCTTTGACCGATTCTGGGCTGATTTCTACCCAATAGGTACCCGTAATCGGGTCAGCAGATTGACTTTTTTGGGTTACTTTGGCAGGTATCCAAGTAGCCGATGCCCCAGCATTGATCTCGGCTTGGTCACCAATCTGAATAGCAGTCCATTGCTGATCACTCAAGGTTACCTTCAGGATCCAAGCTCCTGAAGCAGCCCCATTGATTTGCAGAATGGGAGTTCCAGAAGCCACCAACTGCCCTGGGTTTACAAATTTTTTGAGGACAAATCCATTTTTTGTAGCTCGGATTTGGGATTGGGCCAAGTTGAAGTTGGCCGAACTTAACTGCTGTTCAGCGATGTCTAATGCTGTTTTTGAATTTTCAAACTGCTCAAGTGTAGCCACAGAGTCAGTGTAGAGGCGAGCAGCACGCTGATGATCTCGAAGCGCTTTTTCGTAGGCAAGTTTGGATTGACGAACGCCTGCTTGAATCTCAGTCAAATCAAGACTTGCTACGATTTGCCCAGATTTCACTGCATCGCCTTCTTCTACGAGTACTTTGGAGACAATTCCACCTAGTTTAAAGGATAGGAGTGTCTCGTCCTTGGTACTGAAGGTGCCACTTGCAGTCACTGTGGCAGCCATCTCGGAAGATTGGAGCGGAAAAAGGCTGACTGGAATGGCCTCACCTGCTTTTGGGATGTTCGTATCACTAGGTGTACTGCTGCTGCATCCCAAAAGAAAAAAGAATGAAATTACTGGTAAAAGTGAATAGCGCTTTTTCATGGCTTAATTGGTTTCAGTAGAGAGTTGACGTTCAAGCTGTGCCAAAGCCATTTGTAGCTTGTAAGCACTGATATTTTTTTGTAGGGCAGCTTGCGTGTATTGGTTTCTTGCGTCTATAAATTCAAGCAAAGATTGGCTTCCATCCTTGAATCCTCTGTCTACGAGTTTGAGGTAGGCGGAGGCCGATACGAGTTTCTTTTCCGAAGATTGGAGCGCAGCTAGTAGGTTTTTTACCTCATTTCGCTGAGTTTGGAGTCCTAGGTTCAATTTCTGGTTCACCAATTCTTTTTGCCGTTGGACAGCTTGCAAGCCGAGGACATTCCGTTGGATTTGGTTTTGATTTCTTCCCCCTTGAAAGACGGGGACACTGAAGTTTAGTCCCCACATGAGGTACTTGGATTGGGAATCAAAGCTCCAATCAAAGCCCTGTGAGCCCAGATCGGCGTAAGTGGAAAGTTTGGGCACCCAATAGTTCTTTCCTGATTTAAGAACCGTTTCTTGGATAGTCTCCATGCTTTGCATGGCGCGGAGTTCTGGATTTTGTGGGTGAAGGTCTTCGAGAAGCAATTGATCCAAGCGACTGAGATCGAGGGGTATTTCCTCAAAGGCAACGGACTGATCAAGAGGTCGATTGACTAGAAAGTTAAGGTATTGTGCCGCATTATTGGTCTTTAACTCAGCCTCTGTAAGTAAGGATTTTACTTGTTCGAGTTCGCTTTCTGCTCGCAACACTGCAGCTGGAAGTCTTTTTCCATTTTCAACGAGGGATCGGGTGTCTTTTAGGTTTTGATCTACGAGTTGAAGCGTGTTTTTTAAGATAGAAATGGAACTGTGTGCAGCGCAGAAATTAAAGTAGGCTACACGGATGTCTTGAATGAGTGTGGCACGGTAGATTTCAACTTGGTAGCTGGTCCAATTGACTTGTTCTTTCCGGATTTGCTGTTGGTAAATCAAATCCGTATTGAGTAGGGGAAGGGTGGTACGGAAGCGGGTATCGTAAAAGTTGTCAGGAAGTAACTGCTCCGAGACGTTTTCGATTTGGGGAAATTTGTTGGAAGCCGTGAGCTTATTCAAAGTCGAATAAACGGGATTGAGCAAGTCTCCGACTGGAAATGCGATGGTTCTACCTCCTTCAGCCAAGGTGTAACTAGCTCCAAAATCTACCGAAGGAATAAAGAAGCTTTTTGCATCTTTCAGTGCTAATAAACTTTGTTCTAGGCTAGCATTTTTATCCTGAAGCACAAGGTTATTGGCTAAGCCTTCTTTGATGTAGGTATCCAAAACCTGCTGTGCCTGTGCAGGTGTAACTAGGAAGACTAGGTAAAAGAAAAACCCTAGAATTACGGCGCGAATTGGCCTATTGATTTGTGTAGTAGCGTCTTTGATTTTCATGAGGAAAGTCTATCGAGAATGCTGAAAAATTCATGTAAGCCGTCCTTGACTATGGTGTCTTGGCGCTGAGCCAATACGACCTCGCAGCGTCGGCGAATGCGTAAAGAAACCATTCCATGTACGGTAGACCAGACCATGAAGGAAAGCGCTTCTTCCTCATGTCCACGGAAATGTCCTGCTTGGATACATTCTTGGATGGTAGTTCGTAGGAAATTGAAGGTTCCAAAGCCTTCTTTCCATTGCTCATCATTGGATTTGAAAACGTGGTCCATGGGTGCTTCTTTGATAAACATCAAGTCGTACATGTCTGGATTTTCGAGTGCAAAGTCCACATAGATTGCGCCCATTCTTTTAAGCCGCTCCATGGGATTGGATACAGCGACAAGTACTTCCATGCGGCTCATCAATTGCTGAAAGCCTCCCTGGTGGAGCGCATGAAAGATCTCGTTTTTGTCTTTGAAATAGTGGTAGATGCTTCCCGGACTGTATTCAATCAAATCGGCAATGTTCCGAATAGAGGTTTTTTCTACTCCTTTTTCAAGGAAAAGGGTTTTTGCAGCAACTAAGATGCGCTCGCGTAATTCCTCCTTATCTCGTTCTTTTCGTTCAGCGATACCCATAGTGTAATTTGAATGGTCAAAAATAATTGAACACTGTTTAAAAACAAAAACATATCCGTTTTTTTCCAAAAAAAGTGGCAACCTCCCAACAATAAAAAAAGCCCGACGTAATCGAGCTTTTTTTGATTGGAAGGCTACAGAGGCCTGTGTTATTTCTCTTCCGTATTCGGTTTTTTCAATACCAAATAGAAGCAGTAAAGCGTAACGGAAATTATTAATCCTTGCGTTACAAGCGATAGAATTAGCGCGGATGTGTTCATTGGATTGAATTTTTGCGTTTAACTGTGGAATACCATACGATGCCACAAATACCTAAGAATAAGACGAGCAATTGAAGTCTAGCCCAACCTGAATACATCTTTTTTTCCTCCAAAGCGGCAGCATTCTCCGGGTTGGCAAGAATTTGCGCTTCCAAGTCAGCAAAGGTGATTTTGGCAATCAGGGAACTAGGATCTAGTGCCCAACCTTCCCCTGAAACCAAGTTGCTGAAAGCAGCCACCCAATCGTTACCCGCTGGGGTAATCAAGGCGCCTAAGAATACAATGCTTAGTAATACAGGAGTGACGTAGGTCATGATCACCTTGTAGAACGATGGAATGCGAATGTCAGCACCTCGCGTGATCTCTTCCCATCCTTTTTTCATGCCAAATATGTAGGTGAATAGTATGGTTTCAAGCAAAGCAAAAATTACCAAGCTGACCGTGCCTCCCCAATAATCGTACTCGTCAAAGTATCCGTACTGGTAGAAAAGAACGGTTGGTAAACCCATCGCCAAAGAAACGAGTCCAAAGGAAACAGCTCCTTTTACCTTTCCCCAACCAAATTCATCCTGCATAAAGCCCATCCACGGAGTACCCATGGCTAGGGAAGAAGTAATACCTGCAAAGAACAATAGCCCAAACCAACAGACGCCTGCAAAGGCACTAATCAATGGTCCCCACTGTTGGAATAAGTAGGGCATCGTCTGAAAGGCCATGCCAAATCCAGCATTTTCCAATACCCAATCCAATCCCAAAAATCCAGCAGCGATTGGAATTACAATGGCGCTACCTAGGATTACTTCCACAAATTCGTTGGTAAATCCGGCAGTCACCGAATTGAGTGCGATGTCCTCGTTTTCCTTGAGGTAAGAGGCATAACACTGAATGGAACCCATTCCGACAGACAAGGTGAAGAAGATTTGTCCTGCTGCTGCAAGCCAAACTTTAGGGTCTGCAAGGGAACTGTATTGAGGGGTCCACAAGAAGTTGATTCCATCCCATGCATTCGCATCAGGGAATTCTTCTGAGGCAAAGGAACTGCCCATGGTCCATCCACGAACGGCCAAAATGAT
>JAXISU010000066.1:0-7975 GCA_034680425.1 Cyclobacterium sp. | reverse complement strand
TCGCCATCAGGAGAAATTGCCATACCGTCAGGTATTGGAGGATAAAGCTCAGGTACCAGCGGAAAAACTTTCCAGAGGCATGGTAATCTGGATCCTTATCGGTAGCTACGTAGCGATGGTGCTCGTGGTGCTTGGGAAAAAGCTTCCAATAGAAGTTGTAGGAAAATAAGATCGCGGCAATCCAACCAGTGAAGTGATTGGCTTTCTTATTGGAGGAGACGATGCCGTGCATCGCATCGTGCGCCGTGATAAAAAGTCCGGTGTACAAATGCGTCTGGACCAGAATGGCCAAGTAAGTCAAGGGATTTTCCCAGGAAAATTTCCAAGTAAGTAGGAAGGCCAAGGAAAGTCCCCAGATAAGAATAATTCCCCATCCAATCAAAAGACCTTTTGGATCTACGGAACGTACACGAGAAGGAGCCTCCATGAGGGAGTGATTAAAAGTTTAAAATACGCTCTCGAACCTGCTCCATGAGCCACATAGGCGTGGAGGTTGCGCCGCAGATGCCTACAGTTTCGCCATACCCAAACCAACTTTCTTCAATTTGGTCCGGATTGGAAACAAAAAAAGTTTGTTCATTTTTCTCCTTGCAGACATTGTAAAGCACCTTTCCATTGGAGGATTTGGTGCCACTTACAAATACGATTTTGTCAAACTTTTCCGCAAAGCTACGTAGCTCCTTGTCCCGATTGGACACTTGTCTGCAAATGGTGTCGTTTGTGTTTACAGCGATTCCATTTTCCCGTAAAATCTCGTTGATTTCGTAGAATTTGTCGGTGCTTTTGGTGGTCTGACTGTACAGCGTAATGTTTTTGGGAAGGTTGGGGATATCCAACTCCGAAATGTCTTGGAATACCACGGCCTTATTGTTGGTCTGACCCAAGAGGCCAATGACTTCCGCATGCCCGTGCTTGCCGTAGATGTAGATATTGTCTTCTTTATCGAAGGAATTTTTGATGCGGTTTTGAAGCTTGAGCACCACTGGGCAGCTCGCATCAATAAGCGTCAAGTTGTTTTTGATTGATAGCTCGTAAGTGGAAGGCGGCTCTCCGTGGGCACGGATGAGGACCTTTTCATTGGTCAACCCATGCAAGTCGCCATGGTCGATGATTTTGAGCCCTTTGCGCGTCAGTCGACTGACTTCTTCGTCATTGTGTACGATGTCACCTAGGCAATAGAGATAGCCTTGCTCTTCGAGGATTTCTTCCGCCATTTCGATGGCGTACACTACCCCAAAGCAAAAGCCCGAATGATCGTCTATTTGAACCTGTAGGTGTTTCATACGATTATTAACCACGATTTGGGGAAATTGTTTGCTTACTTCTTAAGTATTCAAAGAAGCTAATGTTCAACAGGAACAAGGTCATTGAGTAAATCAAATCCTCAATAGGCACCGTCCAAATCCGAATGCCCAAATTTTCAGCATTGTTGTAGATGACTACCGGCTCCTCTGTAAGTCCACCGGTAAGGACCCCATTGCAAAGCATCAACGGAATGAGGTGAACGAGGTAAGCAAAAATAAAGCGGCCCAAATACTTTTCTTTGAAGATCAGGTAGTGGATGGCTAGCGTAAGTGCCCCCACCAAGAAGTTGACCGAAGTGTACCACTTGTCCAAGTGGAGCACGCTCATTACTAGTAGAAAAGGAACCAAAATCCACACGAAGGCCTTTCCAACTGGACGAAAATGATCCTTTGGGAAGAAGTAAATCAGCACTTCGTAGATGAATACGGATGAAAAAGGGACGATCAAAAAGAAGAGCCATTCTTCTAGCGGGAGGTCCATCCAAAAGAAGCCCAGTACATAGGTGGGGTTAAATTCCCAGACCCCAAGCTGCGTAAACCAGATGTCCCACACGATAAAAAAGGCGGCAGTCAATCCCATCCCTGGGAAAAGGTATTTCCATTGGGTAGCATAGCGGATCCGATGCTCAAAGGATTGCGCAAGTGGATAGCTAATTGCAAAAAGGAGAACGCCTAAATAAAGGTACTTTTCCATCAGGAGAAGCCGAGTTTGTTTTCCACATAGCTTCCAAAGAGAAGGCTTAGCTTTCGCGCATTGGGAATGCGTACCCGCTCCTGGGTTATCGTCTCTGGTGGGAGCTTTTTGATTTTATCAAATAGCTTTTGGTAGTACAAGTAAGCCACCTTGACTCCAAGTTTGGCTCCATCTGGAAGTCCTGTGATGCCAATCAGCGAATCGTCAAAGTCTTTTTGGATGTCTTCTTCGATCAATGATTTGACCGAAGTGTCAAAGCGGTTGAAGTCTACCCCAGGGAAATATACCCTTCCTCTTTCTTCGAAATCACTTTTGATGTCACGAAGGAAGTTGACCTTTTGAAAAGCGGCGCCCAACTTGCAGGCAGGCTCTCTGAGGCGTTGGTATTCTGCATCATCACCTTGGCAAAAGACCCTCAAACACATCAGCCCCACCACCTCGGCAGATCCGTAGATGTACTCGTGGTATTTGGAGTCGTTGTAGGTTTTGAAGTCCAAATCCATTTCCATGGAGTGCAAAAAGGCTTCGATGAGATCTAGGTCAATCTGGTATTGATTGACGATCAGTTGAAAGGCATGAAGCACCGGATTCAAAGAAATCTTGGCTTCAATGGCTTCGTAAGTGTCTTTTTTGAATCGATCGAGTAGTGCTTTTTTGTCCTGATCGTGGAAGGTATCTACGATTTCATCTGCATAGCGCACAAAGCCATAGATGGCATAGATCGGGAGATGAAACTTTTTTGCTAAGGTTTTGATGCCCAAAGTAAAACTAGTACTGTAGCGCTGGGTAATCAGCTTGCTGCACTCTAAGGTAGTTTGGTCATATAGGGAAATGGCATCCATGTACGTAATATACCTTTTTGTTTACAAATTGTTTTCTTTCATCACCTCTTTTGCCACTACATGCCCTGAAATCAGAGAGGGAGGCACACCCGGTCCAGGGACGGTCAATTGGCCCGTGTAGTAGAGATTGCGCACCTTTTTACTCTTGAGACTAGGCTTCAAAATGGCCGTTTGCATCAGCGTGTTGGCTAGTCCGTAGGCATTGCCCTTGAATGCATGGTAGTCGGACTTGAAATCGTTGTGCGCATAGGATCGTTTGTAGACGATGTGCGAACGGATTTCTTGGCCTGTGATTTTTTCCAAGCGATCTAGGATCATGTGGAAGTACTTTTCACGCATTTCCTCCGTGTCCTCCAAGTTTGGAGCAAGGGGCACGAGCAAAAAGAGATTTTCCATCCCTTCCGGCGCTACTGTAGGGTCAGTAATGGAGGGTACAGACGCATAGAAAAGCGGCTTTTCTGGCCATCTTGGATTGGTGTAGATCGCATCGGCATGCGGGCCAAGGGGCTCATCAAAAAACAGGTTGTGGTGGCGTAGGTTTTTCAGTCGCTTGTTTACCCCTAGGTAAAAGAGCAAGCTCGAAGGAGCCATCACCCGCTTGTTCCAATAGTCTTCGGTGTAGTTGCTATAGGCAGGATCGAGGAGGTGCTTGTCCACATGGTGGTAATCTGCTCCAGCCACGATAATGTCTGCCTCGATGCGCTCACCCGAAGTAAGGAGTAGACTTTTGGCAGTGCCATTGGCCACTTCAATTTTTTCAACTTCTGCTTGGTACTTGAATTTCACTCCTTTTTCTTCAGCCAAAGCCACCATGCCTTTGATGATCTCGTGCATGCCTTTCTTGGGATACCAGGTTCCTAGGGCAATGTCTGCATAGTTCATCAAGCTGTAGAGCGCAGGGATGTTATTGGCCGTTTCCCCAAGGAAAAGCACAGGAAATTCCATGAGCCGCACAATCTTGTCGTGCGAAAAAAAGCTGCGCACGTGCTTGGACATGGACTGGAAAATGTCCATTCGCATCATGTCAAGCAATAGGCGTGGCGAGGCAAACTCGAATAGGGATCTACTTGGGCGATGCACGAGGTCGTGAATTCCGACTTCGTACTTGTACTTGGCCTGAGCAAGAAATTTATCCAGATTGGCAGCGGCTCCCGGCTCGATGCCTTCCAGCATGGCCTTAAATTCGTCCAAGTTGGCAGGGATATCCAGGACATCTTGCTCCCCATAGATGACTGCATAAGAAGGATCCAAGCGGATCAAGTCGTAATAGTCGGCTGGCTTTTTCCCGAAGTGGGCAAAATAGGTTTCAAATACATCGGGCATCCAGTACCAGCTGGGGCCCATATCAAAAACAAACCCCTGGTGCTCGAACTTTCTAGCTCTTCCACCAGGGGAATCATTTTTTTCAAGTAGGGTAACGGTGCAGTTGCCCTTATCTGCCAGGTGGGTAGCTGCGGAAAGGCCGGCAAATCCGGATCCGATGACTACCACATGTTTTTTTGACATAGAATTAATTTTTGTGCTTGTAGACCATCAGGTCTTCTTTCAATAGCTTGCGAGCAATATGGATTCTATTTTTTACAGTACCAATAGGAATTTCAAGCTTGTCAGCGATTTCATGGTACTTGAATCCTCTAAAATGCATGAGAAAAGGAGTTCGGTACACTTCGTCCAATTTTTGGATGGCTTCCTGAATGTCGTCCATCGTGAAGTTGCCAAAAACGCCATTGTCAATCAGCGCATCACTTGAGTTGATGTAATGCAAATTGTCCGTGGTATCCACAAAGGTACCTCTTCTTACCATCCGTTGGTAGTTGGTAATGAAGGTGTTTTTCATAATCGTGTACAACCATGCCTTCAGATTAGTACCCTCTGTGAATTTATCCTTGTTGGTGAAGGCCTTTACCATTGTGTCCTGCAAGAGGTCGTTGGCATCGTCCACATCACGGGTAAGCTTCATGGCAAATGGCTTCAAGGAACTAGAAAGCTTTTGTAAGGAGTAGCTAAATTCTAGAGTAGTCATGCTGGTGGCGTTTTGTTTAATCAAATCTAAGTACGATTAAACAAAATCCAAACGTTTTGTGGAATTAAAAATAAAAAAGATTAAACAGAAAGATAAAAACAGGGTGATTTAGACATAAAAATAGCCTTAATTAATCAAAAAGGCCATTTTTTCAAAAACAAGTTTGTTTAACCCTTAAACAATTTTGTTTAACTATTTCTCTTGAAATACCGGATCAAGCTCCTCGAGCAGGTCCTTGATGTCTCGGATGTAACTCATCTGACTTACATTACTTGGAAAGTTGAGATCCTGTCCGAGTACTTGGTAGCCCGTCACTAGGATTTGCGCGTTTCCAAATCGATCGGATAGCGCATTGATGTATTCTTGCACATATTCCGAGGAAGGTGAAGTGGTGATGACTGTCAAAAGGTATTCGGGCTGGTGCAACTTGTACACGGCGAGTAAGTCATCATTCGGGGTGCTTTGTCCCAAATAGATCACTTTATGGCCCTTGGATTTGATCAAGTAGCTTGCAAAAAGGATAGAGATCTCGTGCAGTTCTCCTTCAGGAAGGTAAAGTAAGAACTTTTTGCCTCCGCGCTGTGGAATCTGCCCATCGATGGCCACAATTAACTTTTGTCGTACCAGATTGGAGATAAAATGCTCCTGTGCTGGATTGATCGCTCCCGTCTGCCAGAGCACGCCGATCTTGGACATGAAGGGATAAATGATGTTGAGCATGGTTTGCTCAAAACCCAGTTTGATGATATTGGTACTCAATATTTTGTCAAAGCGCTCCTCATCCATTTCGATCATGCAGATCGTCAAGGCATGAATCTGGTCGTCGTGAGTCAAGGAACGATCGGTGAGCTTCATGACTTCCTCACGCAATTCGTTAGGTGCCATGGAAGCAATTTTGCTGATTTTGACCCCATTGTCATTGAGCAATGCCACGTTTAAGATCAACTTCAAGTCGTCATCGTCATAAAAGCGGATATTAGTATCCGTTCGTTTTGGCTGCAGCAAATTGTACCGCTGCTCCCATATCCGTAGCGTATGGGCCTTGATGCCTGACAATTGTTCGAGATCTTTGATTGAATACGTGCTCACTACTCCTCCTTGTTAAAGAATTGTTTGGGGACTAAAAATAAACCAAAAGAAACTGCATCCTCCTTTTGGTTGGTTTTGTGATGTGCCTGATGTGCCTTGTAGATTCCCTTCAAAACAGGATGCTTGGGTTTGCTAAACCACCGCAAGCGGCGGTGAACCAGCACGTCATGCAATACAAAATAGAGCATGCCGTACAAGCTTATCCCTACACCCATCCAAAATCGGTAGTCCAATTGCTCCACTCCGAAAAAGATCAACACCATCGCAATGCTTCCAAATAGCAGGGAAAACAGGTCGTTCCATTCAAAAAAAGAATGGGAAGGCTGGTGATGAGTCTTGTGAATCATCCAAAGAGGACCATGCATCAAATACTTATGAATAAACCAGCCAGAGAGTTCCATGGCGGCAAATCCAAGAGCGATATAGACGATAGACATCAACATAACTAAAGAAACACGGGTAGCGACTAAATTGTTATGGATTAGTTTGTTTAACCAACGAGTTAAGAAATAACCGTAAAATTTAAAAGTGTGAAAAAGAGAATCCAAGTGATCAAGAGCCAAGTGGCCAATGGATTGTATTTTTCAAATTTGGCTTTCCGCCAGATGAGCTGAATCAGGAAGGACACTCCAAACCAACCTAGGTAATTGCTGACCGGAATGATGTCCCACTTCCAAGCCCAAAAATTAAGTGATACGGCCACAGGCTCCAAGATGTAATCCAATGCAGTCATGGCGGTGGCACCCAAAAAGGCCGCATACCAATCGTTGGGAATCTTGTGGAATACCGATCCAGTCAAGTAACTCAGCACAAACCAGTTGACCCCAATCACCAAAGGGACTTCCCACAGCATCACACCCAAAGTAGGTCCATACACATAGTCCCCATACAAATAGCCGGTATGTATCCCGATCAATTCGGATCCAAAACCAATCCAAAATGCTGCCGCTCCAAAAACGGGAAAGGAATCTGTCCACCCTCGGTGGTAGACCAAAATAAGTCCCATCGTGGCCAACAAATGAAAGGGAGTCAAGGCTAAAAATAGGTCTCGGTACTCCGGAAGGCTTAGTCCAATGGCGCCGACTACATGGAAGGCAACCAAGATAAGTTTGCCAATTCCCACGCGTGACCACCTATTGTTTACTTCAGAAGAATCGATTTTATGCATAGTTCGGAGACCGTGAGGGGGATTCCATTTGGGATTCCTAACTTTGTGGGCTAGAAATTGTTCTACGCAAAAGTAATAAAACCAAAGACCAGAGCCATGATTCTCTACAATATTACCTTTAACCTGAGCCCAGCAATTGAGGAGGACTTTATCTCCTGGATGAAATCCACCCACATTCCCGAGGTCTTGGCTACAGGGATCTTCCATCATCATGTCTTCTACCGCTTGGTCCATCATTCCGAAGATGGCTCGGTCAACTATTGCATCCAATACTTTACGGAGTCCATGGATCGCATGCTCCAGTACGAACGAATGCATGCCCCAGCCTTGCGTACGAAAACACAAGAGCGGTATCAGGATCAAGCCATTGCTTTTCGTACCTTGTTGGAAACGATCTAAGTCATGTCCAAGGCACTCAAACTCGTTGTTAGCCTGCTCCTCCCGCAAATCGCCGGAGGTTTGGGGGCATTTTTTACGTTGAGCTCCGTCCAAACCTGGTACCTCACGCTCAACAAGCCTTCTTGGAATCCTCCCAGCTGGCTTTTTGGTCCGGTATGGACTACGCTCTATGTGCTGATGGGAATTGCCTGTTTTCTGATTTGGAAAAGCAACCACCCCCTCAAAAAGCAAGCCCTGATCATCTATTTTGTGCAGCTATTCCTCAACTTGCTCTGGTCGCCCGCATTTTTTGGTGCCCAAAATCCACTACTAGGCCTTGTTGTGATTCTCCCGATGTGGGGTTCAATACTTGCTTGCATCTTAAAATTTCGCCAAATCAATTCCTGGGCTGCCGCCTTGTTGATTCCCTATCTGCTTTGGGTCAGCTTTGCGACGGTATTGGACGCGACCATCTGG
>JAXISU010000065.1:0-8106 GCA_034680425.1 Cyclobacterium sp. | reverse complement strand
CAATCGATTCAAAGCTGCTGCTGCTGGAGCTCCCCTGACCAACCTAATTTCGATGTATGACCTCATATATTGGAATTCAGGAGAAGCAAACATGACGATTTTCGAATCTTCTCAAGGGAGATTTTTGGGAGGGCCTTGGGAAAATTGGGACGCCTACGAGCGAAATAGCCCCATTTACCACATCAAAAATGTGCAAACACCCCTGCTGATGCTGCACAACGATAAGGATGGAGCTGTAGATTTCACCCAAGGAATCGAGTTTTACAATGGCTTGCGTAGGCTGAAAAAGCCAGTAATCCTCGTGCAGTACCTGGGTGAGAATCATGGGCTCGGCAAACTGGAAAACCGCAAGGATTATAGCGTACGCATGATGGAGTTCTTTGATCACCACCTCAAAGGGCTCCCTGCGCCAGAATGGATGGAAAAAGGGGTACCTCGCTTAAAACTAGGAGATCATTTAAATGAAAGGGCCTTCTAAATCCAGGCAATTTCTTTAATACAAAAAATCCCGCACGGATCTGTGCGGGATTTTTTTGTTCAAGGATACCCAAATGCAAGAATTTAGCTCCCTTTCAAAAGCTAACGTTAAATGAGGCTGATTCGAACTTTCTTGTCCTTCAAATTCTGGTTGTTGACTTTGGCAAGCAGCTGTTCTACAGCAGCAGCCTTCACCCCCACAAAAGCACAATCGGTTTTGAGTTCAATGGTGCCCAGCTCCTCTGAGTTCAGCCCTCCTTGTTTAAAAAACAAACCGGCAATGTCTCCTTTCGAAATCTTATCCTTTCTTCCTCCTGAGATCAGCAAGGTACACCAAGGGGAAGGTGCTGGAAGAGCCGAAGCCTGAAGTTTTTCCAGTTTGGGGTTACCCACAAAGTCTGGAAGTGGTTCTTTCGCGTACTGCAAGATGTAAGCGGTACCCTGGCTATTCATGCGGGCAGTACGTCCATTGCGGTGGATAAACTCCTCCGCACGAAGGGGCAAATGGTAATGGATGATGAAATCCAGTTCGGGCACATCGATTCCTCTTGCAGCAAGGTCTGTTGCCACGAGCAGGGGATGAGTGCCGTTTCGAAATTTAATGAGTGCTCGCTCGCGATCGATTTGTTCCATCCCTCCAGAAAACACCCCATGGGAAACACCCTGTTCGCTCAGGTAATCCGATACCCGTTCGATGGAATCCTTGAAATTGCAAAAGATGATGCCGTTTTTCGAACCCAAATGCGCAAGAAGCTGGCCCAAAGTTTCGAGTTTATCCTTGGTCGGAGAAAGGACTTTTTTGACTTCAAGTTGGGTGAGTTTATCGGCCAGAAAGTCCAGTAGATGCGGTGATTTTAGGCCTACAAAATTTGGGATGGATACTCCTTGGGTAGCGGAAGTCAAGATTTTCCGCCGCACCTGAGGCAGCAATTGAATGATCTCCCGCATTTCGCCTTCAAAACCGATCTCAAGCGATTTGTCAAATTCATCCAAGATCAAAGTTTGGATAAAGCCGGTATCAAAGGCCTCTCTTCGGAGGTGATCTGCGACTCGGCCAGGAGTTCCCACAAGGACCGCTGGTCGGTGCTTGATTTCCAATCGATCTTTGGATCCTGCCCGTCCCCCATACACCGCATTGACTTTCAATCCCGTTCCCATCTGTCGCATCACCTGCTCTATTTGAATAGCTAGTTCCCGGGAGGGCACGATGATCACCACTTGAATCTCCTCACAATTTGGATCTACCTGAAGCACTACAGGCAATAGAAAAGCGAGCGTTTTTCCCGTACCTGTGGGAGATAGGAGTACCAGATTTTCTTGATTTGCCAGCGCCTCTTTGGTGGCTAGCTGCATGGGATTGAGCTGAGTGATGCCTAGTTTGGATAGGATTTCAGCCTCGTTTTTGACGAGTAGGGACATGTGACAAAGGTAGCCTTTTTGTTGGGCCTATTGGAGCCTGTTTTAAGATAACCACTGCCATTTTGAAATTCTACCCTTACCCAAACCCTTCCTTTTCTTGAGGAAAGGTTTTGGAAATGGGATTTTTCTACCTTTGTGGCATGTGGAAAGAAATCTCCGTATTGATTCGTAAAGAGTTGACCCTAGAGTGGAGGCAAAAATATGCACTCAATGGGATCCTGCTTTACGTGGTTTCGGCCGTTTTCATCACCTACCTCAGCGTAGGCGCGAAGATGGGAAATCTTTCCATACCTACTTGGAACGCCCTCTTTTGGATCATTTTACTCTTTTCATCCGTCAATGCGGTAGCCAAGAGTTTTGTGCAAGAGCAGCAGGGACGGCAGTTGTATTACTACATGATTGCATCCCCGGAGTCGATCATTCTTTCCAAAATTCTGTACAATACTGGGCTTACGCTCATTTTGGCTTTGCTGGGCTATGGGGTGTTTTCGGTGATTTTGGGTAATCCAGTTCAGGATCAGGGTTTGTTTCTCCTCAACTTGGTACTGGGTGCCATGGGTTTTTCGGCGAGCCTCACCATGGTTTCGGGCATTGCGTCAAAGGCAGGCAACAATGCTACCTTGATGGCAATCTTGAGTTTCCCCGTGATCATTCCCATCCTATTGATGGCCATTCGAATCTCTAAAAATGCACTGGATGGGCTAGATTGGAGTGTCAGTGCAGACAAGTTGCTCAGTCTTTTGGCCATCAATGTCTTGGTTGCCGCAACTTCCTACTTGCTTTTCCCTTATTTGTGGAGAAGTTGATTTCTTTTTTGGCTACTTGCTTTTTCCCTTGTCTAAGGGTTTCTATCTGATTTTTTCCATAGCCTAAGGTTACAAGTTTTTCCATTCCTCTTATCTTGTACACATGAAAAACAAAATCGCCCTAGTTACAGGCGCTACTTCGGGTATTGGAAAAGCCTGTGCGCTTACCCTTGCCAAATTGGGCTATGACCTCATTGCCACAGGTAGAAGAACCGAGCGGCTGGAGGAATTGAAAAATGAGTTGCCCGATGATATTCGTTTTCTACCACTAGAATTTGATGTGCGAGACCGAGAAAAGGTAGCTAGCCTGTTAGGTAATCTTCCTGCAGACTGGTCCGAAATAGCAGTTTTGGTAAACAATGCAGGGAATGCCCATGGTTTGGATCCCATCCAAACGGGCAGTGTAGACGACTGGGATGCCATGATAGACATCAATGTAAAAGGCTTGCTGTATGTTTCCAAAGCCATAATTCCAGGCATGACGGAGCGAAACTCTGGCCATATCATCAATATTGGATCCATTGCTGGAAAAGAAGTATATCCCAATGGAAACGTTTATTGTGCCTCTAAGCATGCAGTGGATGCCTTGACGAATGGCATGCGCATGGATTTAAATCCCTTTGGTATCAAAGTGATGGGAATCCATCCAGGCTTAGTCGAAACTGAATTTTCCTTGGTGCGCTTCAAAGGCGATTCCCAACGGGCAGGGACTGTTTACAAGGGTTATGCTCCCTTGTTGGCGCAAGACATTGCCGATATCGTGGAATTTGCGCTCACCCGACCTGCTCATGTGGTACTCGCAGATGTAGTCGTACTTCCGACTGCTCAAGCTTCTGCTACGGTGATCAACAAAAAACTAAACCCATGAGAAAGCTTGGCTACCTGTTCCTAGGGCTGACGCTGGCCTGTACTTCTCCAAAAACGGGAGAAGATGCAGAAGCATCAAGAGATTCTCTTAACCAAGCCTCTGCTACTCAGGACTCATTGGATTCGTCACTTCCCACATTGGAAAAAAAGCTTATTGACCAAGGAATGGTGGATATCACTGAGGTAATCCCTGGTATTCAGGTGGAACTGAAATATTCTACGGAGGACAACTTCTTTCAGCAAGATGTCTATGGGGATTTGGTTCGTTGTTACCTCCATCCCAAAGCGACTGAGATGCTTGCAAAAGCACAAGAGGCACTTCAAAAAGACTATCCCAACTTAAGCCTGCTCGTATACGACGGGGTGCGCCCACTCAGTGTGCAGCAGATTTTATGGGACAGCTTGGACAAGCCAGATAGTATCAAGCCCCTGTATGTGTCCGATCCCAAAATTGGGGGGCTTCACAATTATGGTGTGGCGGTGGACCTGACGATTGTAGACATGAAAACAGGAAAACCCTTGGATATGGGCACTCCTTTCGATTTCTTTGGGTATCCTGCCTACCCAGATCGTGAACTGCAGATGCTTGCAGAAAAGAAAATCACCAAAGCTCAAGTGGCCAATCGAGAGATCCTGAGAAAGGTAATGAATGGTGCAGGGTTTTCTGGAATAGGAAGTGAATGGTGGCATTTCAATGCCTTTTCACGCCAAAAAGCAGGCGAAAAATTTTCCCTAATCAACTAAATTTAGTTCCATTTACTCATAATTGACAAGACCCATGAACACCTTCAAAACCATTCTTCTTGCCGCAGGGCTGCTGCTATGCCTCAACTTGGCTTCCTACGCCCAGCAGGGCGGACAGTTTCGCGTGCTGGTATTTTCCAAAACTACTGGCTTCCGTCACCAATCTATCCCCAATGGGGTAATGGCCCTCAAAAAAATGGGCGAAAAACACGTGTTCTCAGTGTTTACCTCTGAAGATGCTACTCAATTCACAGATGAAAACCTTGCAAAATTCGATGTGGTGGTGCTGATGAGTACTACGGGTACCATTTTCAACGAAGCTCAGAAAGCAGCTTTTCAAAAGTTTGTGCAATCTGGCAAAGGAGTAGTAGGAATTCACTCCGCTACGGATACAGAGTACGAATGGCCTTGGTACAATCAGATGATTGGAGGCTACTTCCTCGCGCATCCTCGTAACCAAACCCTCCGTCTACATGTGGCGGACCGTACGCATCCTGCCACTTGGCACCTGCCTGAAAACTGGCTTTGGACCGACGAGCTGTATGAGTTTAGAAACATGAACCCAGCCATCAAGGTATTGATCCAGGCTGATGAGACGACTTACCAGCCTGCAAAAGCAATGGGTGCCAATCACCCGATGGTTTGGTACCATGAGTTTGATGGAGGCCGGGTGTTTTATACGGCTCTAGGTCATGTGGATGCTGTCTGGGAGGATGCTGATTTTTTAAAGCATCTGTATGGAGGCATCTGGTACGCAGCCAAAGGAACCCTTCCAAAAAAATAAGCAAAATTTAAACTTAAGCGGAACTTCTGAAGCCAAAATTGGTTTTTGCTAGTAATCCAATTTCAATCCCATGCTACAAGCACAAGCTAGACCTGTTCACCTCTACATGGAGGCCAATCCCAACCCCAATTCCCTCAAGTTTGTGGCCAATTTCATGTTGGTGGAGGAGGGGATCAGTTATGATTTTCCCGATGCAGCAAGTGCTGAATCCAGCAAGTTGGCTAAGGAGCTTTTTAATTTTGCTGCTGTGCAGCGCGTTTTTATTGCCTCCAATTTTGTGACCATCACCAAGTCGGAGGAGGTAGAATGGGCAGAGGTACAGACGATCTTTCGAGACCACATTCGGCAATACCTCGAATCTGGGAAAAAGGTCGTGCAAGTAGTGGTTACCAAGGACCCGCTTTTTGATGCTGACGACTCGGAGATCGTTAAAAAAATCAAAGGGATTCTCGATGAATACATCCGTCCTGCCGTAGAGCAAGATGGGGGAGCTATCGTATTCCATTCCTTTGCAGATGGGGTGGTCAAAGTACTTTTGCAAGGCTCTTGTTCGGGTTGCCCTTCCAGTACCGTGACCTTGAAGGCAGGAATTCAAAACCTGCTTACACGAATGCTTCCTGAAGTGAAGGAAGTTCATGCTGAGGGCGTCTAGGCCTTTCCAGATGGTTAGATCCAACTGGACCTGGGCCTTCCTAGGCTTGCTAGCACTCGGACTCCGTGTGCTAGCAAGCCTTTTTCCAGAGCTAACCGATCAGTTCTATTCCCGAACTTTATTTCCAGCCATCCGAAATGGCATCGACCTAAGTTTCGGTTACTTACCTTTTCCTACAGTTTACCTGTTTATTGGCCTGATTATCGGGCTTTTAGGGATCACCCTACACCGATTTTTTGCTTTTCAGGGAGGCAAAAATCGAGCGAAGTATTTGTTGCAAGCAACTGCCAATGGACTGGGTGGCTTGGTGTTCTTTTTTCTACTCCTCTGGGGCTACAACTACCAGCGCACGCCCATCTTTCAGCAGCTTGACCTGCAGCCCAATCCCCTCAATCTAGAGCAGCTAAGGGCCGAGATGGAACTCACTCAGCGCTTGGCCTCTCTGGACCGGGGACGGATCAGCCAGGATACCACAGCCCTCACCGAATTGATGGAGTATTCCGCTCTGGAGGACCTGGTGCGTGCGACCATGCAGGAGAATTTGGAGGTTCTAGGGTTGAATTTTACCGGTCATCCACGAACCAAGCAATTTCCACCCGAAGGATTTATGCGAAGAATGGGAATTCTCGGAATTTACTTTCCATTTACGGGCGAAAGTTACCTAGACCCCAGTTTGCACGCTCTGGAAAAGCCCTTTACCATTGCCCATGAAATGGCCCATAGCTATGGTGTTACGGACGAGGGGGAGGCCAACTTTATCGCCTGGGTGATCTGCACGCATGCAGAGGAGCCACTTTTGCGGTACGCTGCCCATCTTTTATTGCTTCGATATCAGCTTCGTGATTACTATGCCATGGATCAAGAAGGAGCTTTATGTTGGTTGGAAAATCTCCCAAGAGGAATTGTCCAAGACCTGATCTCCATTCGAGAGTCAACGGAAGCTTATCCACCGATTTGGCTTGAGTTGAGCCGAAAGTCCAACGACCTTTTTCTTAAATCACAGGGAGTCAAGGCGGGGATCAAATCCTATCAGCAGCTCCCTATGCTGGCTTCTGCTTGGAGGCAGCGAGTACAGGAGGGTGAGTGAATTTTTGAAAATTCAATTTTTTCATTTAGTTTAATGACTCACTAAATTTTTAAACTATGAAAGTATTGCTTCCATTTTTCTGCTTCTTTTTCCTTATTTCCATTCGGATGCAAGCGCAAGTCACCATTGAATCAGAGCGTGACAAGGACAATAATGTAAATTTATTTGCAACCAACACTGCGGAAATGCCCTATTCAGTGCTGCTGAATTTCTCAGACCTACAAAACATGACTACACCTGGGGGAGGATCAACAGTGGTGGTAGCCAATCCAGGCCGATCAAAAGTAGCGACACTAAGACCAACGCTGGCCGGTCAAGGGAGTAACTTCCGCTATTCCTATTCCTTTGCAAAAGGGAATGTTTTTGCAAAATCGAAAAACCTACCCGCTTACCTAATTCCTGTCCCTGAAGGCACTACAGTAAAAGCGGTTACGCTCAATCCCTTAGAAAAGACCATAGGAAAGGAAATAGAAGGAAATGCTTACCGTGGCGTATCTTTTTCTTTGGAAGGAACTACCCCCATTTTGGCTCCCCGAAAAGGGGTAGTGGTCTCCCTAAAAATGGACGTGCAAGCTAAAGGAGAAAACCTAAGTTTTACTGCTGAGGAAAACTTCCTAGAACTCTATCATGAAGACGGAACTTTTACCAAAATCACGGTTCTTAAGGCTGGTTCTGAAAAGGTTAAGTTGGGACAACAGGTTTTCCCAGGAGACACGCTTGCCCTATCTGCTGGCGAAAACTATGCTCAAGGCCCTCATGTTCGGATTTCGCAGGTTAAAACGGTCTTGGAAAAGGATCAATTTTTCTATCGAACGTTCCCAGTTACCTACATGAGCGATCAAGGTGTACTTGAAATCAAGGAGTATACCACCTTAAAGGCTGTTTATCCTGAAGAGCTGGTAACAAGTGAAATGAGTAAAAGGGAGTTAAAAACTTACCTAGAAGAAAAGAAGTAAGGGGTTTACTTCCGATTTCCAACCCATACTCCCACGATCACGGCAGCAATGCCGAAGTAATGCCCCAACAGGAGTACTTCCCCATCCAAAACGCCCCAAAGAATGGCTACGATGGGGATGGTGTAGGTGACTAGGCTAGCGAAAAATGGGCTTGCGCTTTTGATCATGATATTGAACAAAATCAAGGCAGAAGCCGTACCCACCATGCCCAAGATGGTGACGTAGCCAAGTGCCTCCCAAGCGCGGGGATGCGTGGCCATTTTGTAGGAAAAATCCGTGCCTGCAAACAAGTAAAGCAAGGCCAAAGGAAGAAT
>JAXISU010000064.1:0-8180 GCA_034680425.1 Cyclobacterium sp. | reverse complement strand
GTGAATGTTCTGGTTCCTGCCATGGGATTTGGAGTTTCATTGGTTTATTTCGGCTGCAAAATTAGCGCTTTTTGATTCATATTTAGATGGGCGATGTAGAATTCTATCTTAGTTGCTTCAGTATCAGCAAATTTCATGCTTTGGGAATTGATTAAAATTTGTTGACCTTTGCTGCCTCCGGAGCCAAAAGTGCAGCTGAATCAAATTAATGGAAGCTTTAGGTACGTTTATTCAAAAACTTTCCTCACCTAGGAAAATTGTCATTACCACCCATGTGAAGCCTGATGCAGATGCCTTAGGGTCTTCTTTGGGCCTTGCTAACTACCTACTCAAAAAGGGGCACGAGGTCACGGTCATTACCCCCTCTGACTATCCTTATTTTTTGACCTGGATGAAGGGCAACGATGCCGTCTTGGACTTTTCCAAGGATACTGATCGAAAGAAAGCGCTTGACAAGCTAGAAAAGGCAGAACTAATTTTCTGTTTGGATTTTTCAGTGCTGAATCGAGTAAATGAATTGGGGGAATTGATACGCCAATCCAATGCCTTCATAGTCAATATTGATCACCATCAAGATCCTGAGGATTTTGCGCACCATAGACTTTGGAGTACCCAGGCAGCAGCTACCTGCGAACTCGTCTATGAATTGATAGTTTCTCTTGGCGACAAGGAGCTGATTGATAAGCACATTGCGGCTTGTCTCTATGCAGGGATTTTGACCGATACTGGAGGATTTCGTCATCCCAATACCACCAAAAATGTCCATTTGGTCGTGGCGGAATTGCTCGAAGCTGGAGCCAATGCCACTGAAATCGCCAACTTGATTTACGATTCAAACTCCTTAAACCGCCTCAAATTCATTGGTTTTGCCATCACGAAGCGTTTGGTAGTACGGGAAGATTTGCAGACGGCCTATTTCGTGATTAGTAAAAAAGATCTTAAAAAATATCAAAGCCAGACCGGAGACACCGAAGGTTTGGTGAATTATGCCTTATCTTTGGATGGAGTGAAGCTAGCCGCTTTGTTTTCTGAACGAGAAGATGGGGTCAAAATATCCTTTCGATCCAGTGTGGATGTGGCGGTGAATAAGTTTGCTGCTGCTCATTTTGGAGGAGGAGGGCATAAAAATGCTGCTGGAGGAAAATCTTCCTTAAGTTTGAAAAAAACGGTAGCACGCTTTGAAGCCCTAGTTCAAGAGTATCAAGAAGAACTTTTTCACTCCGAAGCAGTATCGAATACCTAACCTCAAGACAATAAAATTTGAAATTCACCAATCCGTTTATGAAAAATTACAAATCCCTAGTACTCCTATTCGCCCTTGTTACTGGGGTAAGCACGCTTTCTTCTTGCCAAAAAACAAAGGTTACTGAGAAGGATGCCATTGAATTTACTTACATCAATGAAGGCACTGAGAAGCCTGCCAATGGTGATTTTCTATTGTATAACCTAGAGATTTTAACTCAGGCCGACTCTGTAATTTACAGCACCTTGACACAGCCTTTTCCAGGTTATTTGATGGCAAACGATACCATCAAGCCTCAGAATGGAATGGATGAGATCTTTTTGAGTTTGAGAGTTGGCGATTCAATCAACTTCGAAGCTGCTGCTAAAATCATTTTCAGTGGCAATCAGCCTGCCCCAATTAAAGAGGGTGACATGATTAAAGTGAGACTAGGTGCTTATGAAGTAAAGACGGAAGCCGAAATGCAAGCGTTCTACGAGGAAGCTATGCAAAAGGAACAAGGAAAAGCAGCGGAACGCGCTAAAGCACTTCTTGTGGAAGAGTCTAAAACCATCGAAACATATTTGACTAAAAATAATTTGAAGGCGCAGAAGACTGAAAGTGGTCTTTACTACGTGATCGAAAAAGAAGGAACAGGTGAGGCAACCACTCCAGGAACTACCTTGTCTGTAAACTATGCGGGTTACCTAATCACAGGTGCCTTGTTTGATACTTCATACCCAGAGATTGCCAAAGCAAACAACATGTTCAACGCGGAGCGTCCATACGAGCCTCTACCAGTAAGTGTAGGCTTGGGTCAAGTAATTCCAGGATGGGACGAAGGCTTGATGCTATTGAAAAAAGGTTCTAAAGCCAAGTTGATCATCCCTTCTCCGCTTGGTTATGGCGAAGGTGGAGCAGGAGAAATGATTCCAGCAAACTCTATCCTTGTATTTGACGTAGAAGTAACCGACTCGAAGAAATAATAAGTCGTATCCTTTACATTAAATAACCAGAACCTATGAAATCCAGACTAATTGCCGCACTGGCTTTGTTTATCGGAGCACTTTCTTTGCTTTCCTGTGTGGATTCTGATCAAACGCAGGAGGTGATCTTGGAGCGTGATAAGGAAGCCATCGAAAAGTTTCTTAAAGAAAATCCCGTTTCGAGTGTGAAGGAATACAGTGAACCGATTGAAGGGTTTTATATGTTCTGGCAAGTTTCTGCCAAACCAGAGCGAAATAATCTATTGAGAGGAGATACGGTCACGGTCAATTATGTGGGCAAGACGCTCGATAAAAAAATCTTTGACACCTCTATCGAGCAGATTGCTAAGGATAATGGTATTTTCAGTTCTGGAAGAAAGTACCAGCCTCTTCGATATGCCGTAGGCTATGGATTTACCATCACTGGATTTGAATTTGCCATCTCAATGATGCACGCAGGAGAAAAAGCAACGGTAATTTTTCCTTCTAGGCTTGGCTATGGAACTCAGGCAAGTGGAGGCATTCCGGCAAACTCTCCCCTGATATTTGAACTTGAACTTGTACAGATCAAAAAAGGCCCGAATCTAAATCCATGATGCGCAATCTTTTAGTACTCTTCCTTTTTGCCCTAGTGGGCTTAAGTGCTTGTGAGACCACAAGTCCATTCAATCAGGGACCTGTCTATGACTTTGAGGGCAACTTAGCGATTGATCGAAAGAAAATTGCTGCCTATTTAGATACGGCAAAAATAGATAGTATTTACCGTATCCATGATCCAAGTGGGGTGGTGGTAATTGTCCATCAAGAAGGCAAGGGTTCTCGTCCAACGAACAATACCGTAGTGTATACAGATTACATTGGAAAGTTGATGACTAATGGAACAGTATTTGATACCTCCTACGAGGATATTGCGCGGCTCAAAAACATATTTGTGGAAGGCAGGGTCTATGCTCCTCTAAGTTTTGTCGTAGGAAGCGCTTCTGTAATTACAGGTTGGGATTTGGGATTCAAGCGGCTCCGCCCTACCTCGAAGGCTACCTTCATTATTCCTTCACCTTATGGCTATAGTAATCAGAAAAGTAACGCCAAAATCCCAGAGAATTCGGTCTTGATTTTCCAAGTAGATTTCTTAGGAATAGATTAATAAAGGGGGCGTTAAGCCCCTTTTTTATTTGTGTTCTGAACCTCCTTTTTTCGAGGGTCAAGGGGCCTTTGGCTTCAAAATTCTTTCTAACTTGGTGGTGCAATGCCCCCAAGGTAAGGAAGTGCTTTTTGGATGAAAGATTGGGAGGCTAATTTGTCAGAACCAACTAACCCAAATAACTTACTTTTTATGAAAATTGGAATTATCCGAGAAGGAAAAATCCCTGCAGATCAACGCAGCCCATTTACCCCCGACCTTCTTCATGAAATTCAAAAAACCTTCGGAAATCACCTGTCCATTTGCGTAGAAAAAAGCGAGTTTCGTTGTTTTACAGATGAGGAGTATACCCAGCAAGGGATTGAGGTAGTTACGGATTTAAGTACAGTAGATGTTTTATTTGGAGTGAAAGAAGTCCCAATTGCCCAATTGATTCCCGGCAAGACTTATTTTTTCTTTTCCCATACCATAAAAAAGCAGCCCAAAAACAAGGCCTTATTGCAAGCTATCCTTGCTAAATCCATTCGCCTAATTGACTATGAACTCTTGAAGAACCCGGAAGGGGAGCGCGTAGTAGCTTTTGGGCGATGGGCAGGAATCGTAGGCGCCTACAATGCATTCTGGACCTATGGCAAGAAGACGGGCTTGTTTGACATTAAAAGAGCCTCAGCCTGCAGGGACTTGGAGGACCTAAAGGTAGAATTGAAGAAGGTGTTGCTTCCCCCAATTAAAATTACTGTGACCGGAAGAGGAAGAGTAGGGAAAGGGGTTTTGGAGATCTTGAGCATCTTGGAAATTCGAGAGGTAGAGCCCCAGGAATTCCTAAGTACTGACTTTGATGAACCAGTATTTGTGTGCCTTTCCTCTGCTGATTATTTGCGAAGAAAATCGGATGGTGGATACGATCAGGCGGATTTTTATGCCCATCCCGAAGCCTATGAGAGTCATTTCTTGCCCTTTGCCAAAGCAGGGGAAATTTTAATTGCAGCCGCTTTCTGGGACCCGAAAGCGCCACGTTTATTTGAGTTGCCTGCAATCCAATCTCCCGACTTTTCGATTTCGGTAATTGCCGACATCACCTGTGATCTGGATGGTTCAATTCCCACTACGCAGCGCGCCACTACCATTCTAGATCCAGTATACGATGTGGATCGCACCACTGGAGAAGAGCTAGCTCCCTTTGGGAAGCAGGATAGTATTTCAGTGATGGCCATTGATAATTTGCCCTGTGAGCTCCCTAGGGAATCCTCCTCCGAATTTGCTCGACAGCTTCGGGAATGGGTGATCCCTGAATTGGGAAAAGAAATTTCCCCGATTTTAGAAAAGGCCACCATCGCCAGAGATGGAGATCTGACCTTGGAATTTATGTACCTGAGTGATTACGTAAGTGATGCTTCCTAATCTGTCTGAATGAAACTAAACCGTTACCTTGAATCTACCCTCCTCAAACCCACAGTCACTGAGCGAGAAATAGAGCTTTTGATAGCGGATGCTATTGCAGAGCAATTCATTGGAATTTGCGTTCCTCCCTTTTGGGTGAAGAAAGTAAAGCGGGAGGTGAGGGAATCTGATATTCAAGTGGTGACGGTGATCGGTTTTCCATTTGGGTATGAAACCACAGCTGCGAAGGTAGCAGAGGCCCACGCTGCCCTTGAAGCAGGGGCCGATGAACTGGATGTGGTTTGGTGCCAAACAGCCTTCCACTCGGGAATGACATGGCCAAAGATTGAACTTGCCCAGCTGGCAAAAGTGGCTCATGCCTCTGAAAAGATTCTGAAAGTAATCATAGAAACTGCCTACCTAAGTCCTGTACAAATCCAGGAAGCCTGTTTGATTTGCCAAGATGCAGGGGCAGACTTTGTCAAAACCTCTACTGGGTATGCTCCTTCTGGAGCCAAGGTGGAGGACATCAGTTTGATGCGGCAAGTGCTTCCCTCTACGGTAGGGATCAAAGCAAGCGGGGGAATAAAAACCTTAGATCAAGCATTGGCCTTAATCCAAGCAGGAGCAGATCGCTTGGGTACCAGCGCGGCCAAATCCCTAATGGATGCCTGGAGAAGTGAAAAAGCTTAGCCTTTGGTAAAGTAAATCAGTAGAAATGGGATGATGAAAAAGGTCAGGAGGATGTAGGCAAAAACGACTATCCTGTACTTAAGGGAAATTTTCCCCATGAAGTTGGCAATCCAAACTGGGATTTTCCGGATTCCTGAAATGGGCAGAAAAATCAAAGCACCCAAACTATTGAATAAAACATGGACTAAAGCCAGTGCAATAGCTGCTTCTGGCTTGTAAATGGAAGCAATGACTGCTGTCATGGTCGTGCCAATATTTGCTCCAATGATAAATGGGAAAGCTCTGCTTAAGGTAACTTTTTTGCTAGCCACGAGAGGTACCACGAGGGAGGTGGTCACGGTACTAGACTGGACTGCCGCTGTGAAGAAAAGTCCGTAAAAAAACGCAAGCCCAGTTTTTTGGAAAATGACTTTGTTGATGTCCTGAAAAGTATTTTTGATAAAGGATTTGTACATGGCAGTGGACAAGACTTTGATCGCCAAAAACACGAGTACAACTGACAAAATCATGGATACCACAGGTTGGTTGATCTGATTGACTATCCATTCTGTCCAAGTACGGGTAAACATCCGGTTGTAGACGATGGGGCCATCAAATGAATTGTCTGAGGCAAACCAACCTGCAATATGGCTTGCGGTGTTGGAAAGGAATCCAAAGTAAATTTCAAGGGGTAAAAGCAGAATGACCGTAAGAATATTGAAAATGTCATGGGAAATTCCGGCAGAAAGCGCCCGGCGAAATTCCTTTTTATTCATCAAATAAGATAAGGATACCAGGGTGGAGGTAAGGGTGGTCCCGATGTTGGCCCCTAGCACAATAGGAACGGCTTGCTGTAAGGTCAGGTTTCCTGAAGCCACGATGGCCACCAGACTGGCGGTGACTGTTGAGCTACTTTGAATCAAGGCTGTCACCAATAGGCCAATGAATAGGCTAATAAATGGATTTTTAGTAGCGTTAAGAATTTCTAGTGCGATACCCCCATTGATGTTTCCCACACCAACAGTAAGGAGATCAATGGCAAAAATGAAAAGCAACAAGGCAAAGAATACCTGTGCATACTGAAAAAAATTACTTTTGGCAGGACCTTCCTGCTTTTCCAAGCTTTCCATTTTTGTATCGACGGGGACAATCCTTCCAAATTGTCCAATAGCGCATCTTTAAATCGGTAAATGCTGACTAGAATTCGGTACAAAAATTGACTTTTTTTCCCTAAAATCAATTTTGACTTCGGTAAAAGGAGATTGTTTTTCTTTCTTTTAACAATTTAATAACACGTGTTGCGGAATATCTTATTTATTTTTGAAACCAGTTTATCTCTATCCCTCCCATGGCCAAGCAAAAGCTGATTGATCAAAACATTAATCAGGAAAACCTTTCCAAGAAGACCTATTCGATTTTTGATTTTGCCAAGACCGAACGTCCATTTTTGATTATTACGCTCATTCTTGTTTCCATTGCAGGGCTAATTACGGAATACACCTATGCGGCCATGTGGTTTGGGTTTGCCTTGGCAGCCTATTCAGCCATTGCCAATGACAGTATTCAGACAATTGGAACCTTTATCGTTTCCAATCAAAAGATCAAATGGTATTGGTTGTGGATTTTTATTGGGTTGATTTGGGTAGTTACAATCACTTACAGCTGGATTGTTTACAATGGAGATGTTTCTTTTCAGCTACTCAGCACTCCTGGACTAGAAAAGGCACCTGAAGAATTTGTATTCCTGCAGTTAGCAGCACCCATCGTGTTGTTAATTATGACACGAATGAGATGGCCAGTATCCACCACCTTTTTGTTGCTCAATGTATTTACCTACAAAGCGGGCACCATTGTTTCGGTAATGACGAAAAGCTTTTTGGGTTATGTGCTGGCTTTTGTCTTGGCGATTTTTGTTTGGTTTTTGCTCGAGCGCTTTGTCAAAAATTACCTCAAAGGACAAGCTAGGTCCTATTGGATGGTCTTACAATGGTTAACATCCGGTACACTCTGGGCAGTATGGATCATGCAGGATGCGGCCAACATTGCCGTATTCCTTCCTAGACAGTTGAATGCCCTAGAATTTGTAGTTTATACCGGCTTTGTATTCTTAGGGCTAGGACTCATCTTTTTCCTAAAAGGAGATAAAATTCAGGACATCATCAATGAAAAAACGAACGTAACCGATGTGCGCGCAGCTACCTTGGTGGATTTAGTGTATGCCGTGATTTTGTTCTACTTCAAGATGTACAACAATGTACCGATGAGTACTACCTGGGTGTTTATTGGATTGTTGGCAGGTCGGGAATTTGCGATTGCTTTAGGCAAACATGGGAAATCCAAGAAGCGAAGCGCTTGGTTGGTAAGGGCCTTCCTGTTGGCTAGAAAAGACATGTACAAAGCCCTAGCTGGCTTGGTGGTGTCCTTAATTTTGGCGATGGTGATCAATAAAGGTGTTCGAGAAGAAATTTTCGCCCTCTTTAATTTCTAAAGCCTTTTGGAAATCTTCACGCACGAGTACTTCATGAATGAAGCCTTCAAGCAGGCAAAGATTGCTTTTGAAGAAGGGGAAGTACCCGTAGGGGCAGTGGTCGTGTCCAAAAACAAGGTAATTGCGCGTGCCTACAACCAAACCGAAAAACTGAATGATGTCACTGCCCATGCAGAGGTGTTGGCAATCACAGCTGCGGCCAACTACCTCGGTGCAAAATACCTGAACGAATGCCGCTTGTACGTCACCCTGGAGCCTTGCCCCATGTGTGCGGGAGCACTCTACTGGGCT
>JAXISU010000063.1:0-8200 GCA_034680425.1 Cyclobacterium sp. | reverse complement strand
TTGTATTGGAATCCTTATCTGGTCACCAACGAAAAAGGAGAACTCTTGATTTCTTTTTTCTCCAACGACTTAGGAGGTGCAGTGGTCATTGAAGTACGGGGTCTGACTGTGGAAGGTAATCCAATTCAGGGTACCTTTGTGTTGAATAAAAAATAGCATAAACAAAAAATATGATTGATTCGGCTGTGGTAAAAAAGCTGGTTCTCCTAGTCTTAGTCCTCTTGCCTGGTATGGCTTGGGCACAGCTGAGCTTGGGCATCCGTGGGGGACTCACGACGAGTTCCTACAGCTACCAAGCCACAGCAGGTACCCGAGTCAAAAAAGTAGACGGAATTGCTGCCCCTACCTTTGCATTGGTGCTGGAGTATTTCGACTCCAAAAATGCAGGAGTTGAACTCAATATACAGCAGCTGACCCTTGGCTTTGCCCAAGTCAACGATGCAGGCAAGGTCAATCAAACCGAGTTTACTTACCTCAAAATTCCAGTGCTAGGCAGTGTTTTTGCGGGACGTTCTGGGCGATTTCAAATCAAGTTTGGCCCCCACTTCGGTGTTTTGAGACAGGCCGATGACATTTCTCGGGAGTATTCTGGTGCTACTCCAAAAGAGCTTCCTACCTTCGGACAGCCTGCAGATGCACCCAGAAAACGAATGTATGGCTTAACTGGGGGAGCAGGAATTTCCAAACTCTTTGGCAAGTCCACCTTGTCAGCGGAGGCACGCTTTGGGTACGACTTTACCAATCCCGAGTCCCAGGATCGAATTTTTGACATGAGTTCGACCAACTTGGAATTTACACTGGCCTATTTATTTAGAGTCAAAGAGCGCAAACAAAAAACTCCTTGAGGGAAGCTTTGGCAAGCTTGACCTGAGTCAATACCTTTATAGTCAATTCTTTTCGATGTACGCATGAAAATCCAGGTAATCAACGGCCCCAATCTCAACTTGCTCGGCAAGCGAGAGCCCGAAGTGTATGGTAGTGAATCTTTTGAAAGCTATTTTGTGCGGCTTCAGGCCCTGTTTCCAGGGGTGGAATTTTCCTATTTTCAAAGCAATGTGGAAGGAGAGCTGATCAACAAAATCCAAGAGGTAGGCTTTTCTTTCGATGGCATTATTTTGAATGCGGGAGGCTACACACATACCTCGGTGGCTCTATCCGATGCAGTAGCCGCTGTCACCACACCAACGGTGGAGGTTCACATTTCCAATTTGTACAAGCGCGAAGAGTTTCGTCATAAAAGCATTCTTTCCAAATCCTGTGTGGGCATGATTGCTGGCCTAGGATTAACTGGCTATGCGCTTGCAGTACAGTATTTTCTAACTACAGCAAGCCGATGATCACTTTTGCTCCAGGACCTTCCAAGGTCTACGATGCCCTTCCACAGTACCTTCAAGATGCCTATGCACAAGGGATCCTGAGTGCCAACCACCGCAGTGCGGTTTTTATGAATTTGTATCGGGATACCGAGCAGCTTTTTCGAGAGAAGTTGCAGGTTCCAGCTGACTTCACCTTGCTTTTCACCTCTTCGGCGACAGAAAGTTGGGAGATCATTTCCCAGTCACTCGTTGAACAGTCCAGCTACCACTTGTATTCGGGTTCCTTTGGTAAAAAATGGTTGGAATACGCACAGTACATTCTTCCTGCTACCCAAGGCCAAAAGCTCGGGGCCAATGAATCCATTCCGGTGGATCAATTGCAATTGGGACCTGAAGTTGACTTGATTGCGGTAACGCAAAATGAAACAGCCAATGCCTCCCAAGTGCCGATGACCGTGCTCAAAGTACTGGCAGCGCGCTATCCTGAAAAAATGATTGCCGTGGATACGACATCTTCCATGGGGGGGATCGCGCTAGATTTTTCCTTGGCAGATGTATGGTATGCATCTGTACAGAAATGTTTTGGCTTGCCAGCAGGCTTGGGCATTCTTTTACTATCGGGCAAGGCCAAAGAAAAAGTGGCTCGAAAAGGAGAAAAAGGGCGTTACAACAGCCTCAGCTTTATGTTGGAAAATGCAGCGAGTTACCAGACCCATTACACCCCAAACGTGCTCGGTATTTACTTGCTGTTCCGTGTTCTTAAAGACATGGACCCCATCGATCAAGTGGATACTAGGCTTCGGAAGCGTATGGAGACCTTAGAGCAAACCATCTCACAATCGGCAGCTTTCCAGCTGTTGGTAGATAATCCTGCCACAAGAAGTACTACCGTAGCAGCTATTTCTGGTGAGGAGCAAGCGATTGTTGCCATCAAAAAGGCAGCTGAAAAAGAAGGCATGCAACTCGGGGGAGGCTATGGTCCACTCAAGGCAAGCAGTTTTCGGATTGCCAACTTTCCAGCGATCACGGATGCCGAGTTTATGCGCTTGGTCGATTTCTTGAAAAGGAACTAACCAGTTGAAAATCTAAGAACACAAAAAAAGCCTCGTTCGTACGGGGCTTTTTTTGTGTATGTAGGAATGTTTATTGCTTTTCGGTAGGGATAGAATCCGTGTCCGCACCATCCAAAACTTCCCCTTCCTTGCTCGCTACCACGGCTGCTACCACCACATCTCCTGTGATGTTGACCACAGTGCGGAGCATATCCAAGATACGATCAGGAGCCATGATGAGAGCAATACCAGCAGCAGGCACTCCAATAGATTCCAATACCACGATCAGCATGATCAATCCTGCTCCTGGTACTCCTGCTGACCCTACTGCGGCCAATGTGGAGGTCAATACAATCATCACTTGTTGACCGAAGCTAAGATCCATGCCTAGCGCTTGAGCGATAAATACAGCTGCCACACTTTGGTACAAACTGGTGCCGTTCATGTTAACTGTGGCTCCTAGAGGGAGAACAAAGCTGGAAATGTTTTCAGACACGCCTAGTTCTTCTTCCGTAATCTTCATGGTTACGGGAAGAGTAGCATTACTGGAGCTCGTAGAAAAAGCGAGTAATTGTGCAGGGCGGATGGCACGGAAAAAGTGACCCACCGGGACCTTGGTCATGAACTTGAGCAAGAGTGGGAACATGACTACCATGACAATGAAAAGACCAGCTAAGACGATCAAGCTGTACTTGAGTAATGCTAAAAGTAGGCTAACTGCTGAATCTGGGTCATCCCCAGCAATTTCCACAATTAGGGAAGCCATCAGCGCAAATACTCCGTAAGGAGCGATGACCATAATGTAATTGACAATTTGTGTAATCACCTCATTGAATCCGTCAAAGAAAGCCATCACCGGTTCAGCTTTAGATCTAGGAATTTGCAGGAGTGCAATGCCCGCTAGTATGGCAAAGAATACCACTTGAAGCATGGCTGCATTGTCCGTGGTAGCCAAAAAGAAGTTTTGAGGTACCATGTCAATCAAGGGCTGTAATGGGCTTTGATCTTGAAGTTGGGACGCAGATTCAGCTCTTTTCCCTGCATCCCCTTCGTACAAGGACATGAGGTTCTCTCGAGTAGAATCAGGAAGTGCTGCACCAGGTTTGAATACGTTCACTAGGGTCAAGCCAATGCAAATGGAGACCACAGTCGTAGCTAGGAACAAAAATAGCGTACGTCCGCCTATACGGCTCAACTTGGAGATATCGCCCAAGTTGGATACGCCGATGATCAGGGAAGCTAGGACCAAGGGCATGGCAATCATCTTCAGGCCATTGATGAAAACAGTACCTACGGGCTTGATGTAATCCAAAGTGATCCATTTGGGCATCCCCGTCTTGATGGAAACCAGTCCAAAAATCAGCCCTAGAACAAGTCCGATAATAATTTGCGTGTGAAGAGGTATTTTTTTCAAAAGTTCTTTGGGTTAAAGGGCTTCGAGTTTATTGGATTTTGAAAGTAATAGAAAGTCAGCGATAACCAATGCTGCCATGGCTTCTACGATGGGAACTGCTCGAGGTACTACACAAGGATCGTGACGGCCCTTGCCGCTCACGGTTACCGCTTCTCCAGCTGTATTGACTGATGCTTGGTCCTGCATCAGGGTAGCTACTGGCTTAAAGGCAACTCTGAAATAGATGTCTTCCCCATTGCTGATGCCACCTTGAATTCCTCCTGAGTGGTTGGTGAGGGTTTGGATTTTTCCGTCTTGCTGTACAAAGGCATCGTTGTGTTGGGAGCCGCGAAGGGTCACCCCCTCAAATCCACTTCCATACTCAAATCCTTTGACGGCATTGATGCTTAGCATGGCCTTGCCGAGGTCGGCATGGAGTCGATCAAATACGGGTTCACCCAATCCAGGAGGACAATTTTTAATCACGCAGGAGACAATGCCACCGATGGTGTCGCGGTCCTTTCGCACTTGATCGATGTGTTCGATCATCACCTCTGCCAAGGTAGGGTCCGGGCAGCGAACGATGTTGTCCTCTGCCAAGTCCAAGTTGAGTTCGGTGTAGGTTTTTTCAAGTCGAATTTCTCCAACCTGGGACACATAGGCTTGAATGCTGATTCCTTTGGTAGCGAGCAATTGCTTGGCAATGGCTCCACCTGCCACTCGGGCGGCTGTTTCGCGGGCACTGGATCTTCCGCCTCCGCGGTAGTCCCTGTGACCATACTTTTCAAAGTAGGTATAGTCGGCGTGGGAGGGGCGGAAGGTGTCTGAGATGTGTGCGTAGTCCTTGCTTTTTTGGTCCTCGTTAGGAATGAGGATGCCTATGGGCGTTCCCGTGGTTTTTCCTTCAAATACCCCAGAAAGCAATTCGATTTCATCTTCTTCTTTACGCTGGGTAGTGATTTTGGATTGGCCTGGTTTCCGACGCTGCATTTCAGCTCGTATTTTTTCCAAGTCCAGGGTCAAGCCTGCAGGACAGCCGTCTAGGATTGCGCCTAGGGCTTTTCCATGGGACTCTCCAAAGGTGGTGAGTCTAAATAGCTTGCCGAATGTATTGCCCATTATTTTTTTCGGATGATGATTACTGCCAAGAGAATGAGAGCTCCCAGAAGTAATACATTGATTGCGTTTGTAAAATAGTACTTATATCGCTGGTTTAAAAACTGGTTGCTTTCGGTGGCGATTTTATCGTAAATCCCACCCAGCCGCTGTCCAGAAAGTGCCTCGTTCACCTTTGATTCTCCGGTCACCTGAATGACTGCTTGAGGCTTGAGCGTATCGTACACCTCGCGTTCTGGGTCAAAGTAGATCCAGTTGAAATAGTTGTTGAGCGGATAGTCTCCAGCTTCATTCAAGGTAATGAAGTAGTCAAATTCTTTGATGCCCGACACGCGACCGTAGCCACGGTTGATCTGCTGACGCACATTGGGGTCAAAAGTGTTCAGGTTCGTGCCTGGCAGTCGCTTGGGCGCAGCAAGGGAGTTGATATTTCCTACCCCGGCAATTCCAAAATTGTAGGCAACCCCTTCGCCTGTTTTGGCCTTTAGTGTCGTGATGTTTTCGCGCAGCTGGAAAACTCCTACGGCTACTTCACTTTTTAACGGATGTGGAGGCAGTGGTTTGACCGTGATGACGCGAGGTGCGGAGTAGAAGGTCTTGAAATCTTCCTGTCGGTTGGCACCAAATAGCGAGGGATTTTTGGCCACCTTGTATTTGATCATTTCCCAGGGTACACGTGGAATTTCGATTTTCCCTTCGGAAAATGGAAAAAAGGTGCTTTCAAAAACCTTGAATTTCACCCATCTTTTCCCGTTTAGTTCGACTGTTTGCGGTTCGATGGTGGTAATGCTGAAGTTTTCTTCCCAGGCGTTGGCGGGCTTCAATTTTTTGAGAATGCCATCGAGTTGCTTGCCTGCTTCATAGAATTGGAAGGGAGCTTGGTTTTGCTCGGACATAAAAAACGAGATGTCCATCGTAAATCCTTCGCCTGCATAAATTTCGGATTTATCGATACCTACAGAGAAGAAGGCATCGTCTGCGATTTCCACAAATTCTGGGAGCTCATTGCTTCTGCCAAAAAAATCCGCGAAGGGATCGTAGGCATTTCCTCCCCCTGCGGAATTGCTAGCGGCTGCATCGGCCACTGTAATTCGCTTGCCTGGCGAGGAATAGGGTTTTCCATTGATGGTGATCGAAAATTTCCCAAGGGTAAACTGTCCCTTTTTTGTGGGTTTGTAGTACTGGATGATGCTGTTGGAGCTGCTCATCTGACCATTGATGATATTCGTGGCCGAAGACTGAGAAATGCCTTGTTTTTGAAATCCCGTGATTTCTGGAAATTGGTCGTACGACTTTATTTTTTCGTTGGACAGGGTGACTTTGATGGTGAAAGTCTCGTTGATTCCGATTTGATCGGGTCCAAGGTCCACTTTAACTTCCTGCCCAAATGCTTCCTGTCCTGCTAGCAGGAGAAAGCAAAAGAATACCAGTAGGTGTCGTGCTGTCGTCATCATCGTTGCGAAAATAGGGGAATTTCAGCTAGGTCCCTCAAAATAACGCAACATCTTGGGATATGCTGCCGTTGAAAAACTTAAAATCAGTTAATGCCTTCAAAATTTTTAGACCATGCTGGATTACGTAAAGACTATTTTACAGAAAGTAAGCTTCAACAGGTTTCTTTTTGAACGGGAGCTGAAAAAAGGACTTGGGTATTTGTTGCCGGAGGAATTTGTAGAATTCAAGGCCTGGTGCTATGCCAAGTTTGGGCACCTCCATCAAGCCATCTTGCTTCGTCATGTAGGTCCATTGATCCTCCTCCCCAATGCATAAAGCAAATCCCCTGAGAAGTCAATCTCAGGGGATTTTTTTGTGGTTTAGTTTTTAATCTTTCGTTGCAAAATCCGGGTAAGCCCGCATCTGATGTTCGTTGATGTCTAGGCCTTCGATTTCTTCCTTTTCATCGACCCGAATGCCGACCGTTCGCTTGAGGGTGAAGAAAATCAGCCAGGAGCTGCCAAAACAGAAGGCGCCTACTGCGGCGATGCCAATGAGTTGGGAGCTAAGCTGGTTCAAACCTGCCAAATCCCCAAAAATTCCCACGGCCAATGTGCCCCAGATCCCACCAATTAGGTGTACTGCAATGGCGCCAACAGGATCATCGATTTTGAGTTTGTCAAAAGCAATGACAGCAAGTACCACCAAGACTCCACCGATAGCTCCGATGTATACTGCGTCCATCACGCCCATTTTGTCAGCGCCAGCGGTGATGCCCACGAGACCAGCCAAGATGCCATTGAGCACCATGGTGATGTCATAAGTTTTGAATTTGATGTAAGAGGTGAGGAGTGCTCCTATGGCGCCAGCAGAGGCAGCTAGCGAGGTGGTCACAAATACCCGAGAAACAGTACCTGGATCTGCACTTAGGACAGAGCCGCCATTGAATCCAAACCAGCCAAACCAGAGGAGAAATACACCCATTGTTGCCATGGGAATGTTGTGGCCTGGAATTGCCTTCATGCCTGTTGGGGTATACTTTCCGATGCGAGGGCCTAGTAGAAAAGCGCCTACCAAGGCAGCCCAACCTCCGACGGTGTGCACGATGGTAGACCCAGCGAAATCATAAAATGGGGTTTCTAGGGTATTCAAGAATCCTCCTCCCCACTTCCACATGCCCACCACTGGGTAGCAAAAGCCTACATAGATTAGGGAGAAGATAATAAAGGGCCCCAGCTTCACTCGTTCGGCAACTGCTCCTGATACGATGGTGGCAGCTGTAGCGGCAAACATGGCCTGAAAGATAAAATCGGTGAAATAGGTGTAGCCTGCATTGTAATTGCTGCTGTCCCAGCCCTCAGGTAGGGAGAGGCCAAATCCAGAGAATCCAAAGAAGGAACCGGCAAAGTCAGCTCCAGGATACATCAGGTTGAAGCCAACAAAAGCATAGGTCAGGAGGCCCAAAGCCGGAATAATCGTGTTTTTAAAGAGGATGTTGACTGTGTTTTTGGCTCGTGTGAGCCCTGCTTCCAGGGTAGCAAATCCGAGGTGCATGATAAAGATCAACAAGGTGGATATCATCATCCAGAGGTTGTTGATGGTGAATAGGTCTTGAACAGGTGCTTCCATAGGTGAGAGAGCGAATGCGTTAGGTTTAATTAGGAGTGATTAAAGAGCGGCTTCGCCCGTATCTTGGTTGCGAATGCGGTAGGCCTCTAATACTTCGTAGACGAAGATTTTTCCATCACCTACCTCGTTGGTTTTTCCTTCTTGGAGGATGCAATTGATGACACCTTCTGCCATATCATCTGGAACGACGATCTCAAGTTTGGTGCGCGGGATGTAAGCGGGCTCGTAGGCTACTCCTCGGTACGTTTCCTGTCGGGCAT
>JAXISU010000062.1:0-8232 GCA_034680425.1 Cyclobacterium sp. | reverse complement strand
CTCAAGTCGACGTGCTTAAATTCCTCAAGGTCTCCAGTCACAGCTTTGCTTTCTGTTGTGCCAAAAAGCGACTGTTTTATTTTTTTTTGATCTTCCGGAAGGAGAAAGATTGAGTCTTCTAAGAAAGTTTGTAAGGATTCTAGGCTGTCATTTTCCATGGCTAAAGTTGGCGAAAATTTACCCTTTGGCAAAAATTTGGTAAGGGATCAGTTCAACCTTTATTTCTTCTTAAGTGGAGTTTCATCACAGGCTACGTCCCCAACGATATACTGCATGCCGTCCAACATGAATTGGAGTAAGGCTGGATTTTCGAAACTTTGTGCGTTGTGGGAGGGTGCAATGTACATGACCTTTCCTTGCCCTTCTGGTCGAATCCAAGCAGCATACGTTTTTCCACTCGTAAGTTTCTGATTGGCTCTTTGGCTTTGAATTTCCGCATTGTCAAAGTAGAGGAGGGGTGTGAAATTTAGGTCAGAATAAGCATTTTTATAAAAATAGGGTTCGTCTACATGGGAGAATCCTTCTTTCGGAAATGCAGCAACCAAGGGATGGCTGGGATCTTCAAGTTTTACTTGGATCGCTTGTTGGGGAGGATGGTAATCAAAACTAGCACCTACCAATTCGCTGAATTTTTGGGAATTATTTAAGGTCGTAATTCCACCATGCAGTAGGAGAAGACCTCCTCCCTTTTTTACAAATTCAATCACGTTGCTTTCAAATTCCTGTGCCTTAGCCATCAAAATCGCGGAATCTGCAGTTGATTCTGCACGGAGTTGATCCCAAAATAGATGCCGATGGTCTGGCTTGGAACAGGTGTTATTGAGAATTATGGCATCGTATTCGGCCAAACTCGCTTTTTCAAACTGCTGGATGTCCTTGCTGGCTACCACGTCAAACTGCTTGGTGTTGGATCCTAATATTTGGATGACTTCCGCGGTGTGAGGAATGACCCAATGTTCAAATCCAGTATGCAGTGAAAAGAGCAAGATTTTTTTTGGTGAAGAGCTGGGAAAGCGAGTTTGCTTTGGAGCAAGGTTTTGAATTTTCTGTTTCCAGGCTTCATTTAAGGGAACAATCTCTAAATCTTGACCAAGAGTCAATTGGGATAAGCAAAGAAAGAAGAGACCAAGAATAAGGTTTTTTCGCATAGTTTTAGAACTGTGGATTGGCAAGTAATTCCAATATAGCCTATATTGTTTGCTTAAGCCCAATTAACCAGAATTTCTTATGCGTTTCAAAAGAATTCTCCTTCTATTTTCATTCTCTATTGCATTTTTTTCAGGAAGCATTGCCCAACAGGTAAGTCTCAATGAAACCTCCACAGGTGTTGAGTTTCTATTGGATGGTAAACAAGTGTTGCGGTATCAAACTGCCAAATCAGCAGTGCCTTCGGGAGTTAAAGAAGCCTACAGCAAGTCTGGATTTATTCATCCGATTCAATCCCCAAGTGGACAAATTCTAAGTAGAATACAGCCAGAAGACCATTACCACCATTATGGGATTTGGGGACCTTGGGCAAGAGCCACCATTGGGGGCAAGGAAGTGGATTTTTGGAACCTTGGGGATGAAAAAGGGAGGGTGGATTTTTCCCGTATTTTATCCAAAAAACAAGCAGGTGGTGCAGCAGAATTGACGGTAAGGCAAAACCACCTAGATTTAAAAGCGCCAAAAGACAGTCAAATCGCCATGGAGGAGGACCTTCGAATCAAGGTGAAGCCTGCCGATAAGGGCCGCTACCTGGTGGAGTACACGAGTTCCTTGCGCACCCAAATTCCTGGCGGCATTCTCTTGGATGATTACCGTTACGGTGGGGGTATTGGGTTTCGAGCTACGGAGGTATGGGGAGATGCCAACAGCAGTATCCTGACCTCAGAAGGTAAAACCCGGGCCTCGGCAGATGGAAGTTCGGCTCGATGGATTTTGGTTACAGGACAATCGGACCATCCTTCTGGAAAAAGCGGTATTCTATTTATGAGTCATACCAACAATCAATCCCATCCTGAACCACTACGCGTATGGCCTCTAGGGCAGTACGAGGGGAAAGGGAATGTATTTATCGAATTTTGCCCGATACGCTACAACTCTTGGGAAATACAACCTGGGCAACGGTACATCCTGAGTTACCGAATGCTTGTATTTGATGGGGTGTTGAGTGTTCAGGAGGCAGAAAATTATTGGAAATCCTTTGTGAAATAACTCGATCGCCATGCAAAGAAGAGATTTTATGAAAAAAACAGCCCTGGCTACAGCAGCTTTTGGGATCCCCACCTTGGTGCCCGCTTCGGTCCTGGGAAAAAACGCGCCAAGCAACAACATCCACATCGCCCAAATTGGCTGTGGACGGATAGCCAGGGAGCATGATTTGCCAGGAATCTGGAAGCACGATAAGGCTCGAGTAGTGGCAGTGGCTGACCTGGATAGCAAGCGCATGCTTGACGGTAAAAAGTTGATTGAGGAGTATTACACCCAAAAAATGGGGACGCCTTACCTAGATGTCAAAACCTACACCGATTACCGGGAACTCTTGCTCAACAAAGACATTGATGCCGTCATCATCTCCACACCAGACCACTGGCATTCCCAGCCAGCCATGGAGGCTGCATTAGCCGGAAAGCACGTCTACCTTCAAAAGCCAACCTCCTTGACCATAACGGAAGGTCGGCAACTGGTAGATATCGTACAAAAAACTGGGATAAAGTTGCAATTGGGCACACAGCAACGTTCGAGCGAGCAATTTAGGTTGGCGGCTGAACTTGTGAGTAATGGAAGAATTGGCAAGTTGCACACGGTACGTATTGGACTTCCAGGCGATCCGGCCGGTCCTGATGCCCCCCCAATGCCCATCCCTTCCACCTTGAACTTTGACATGTGGTTAGGGTCTACTCCAGAGATACCCTATTCTGAAATTGGGGTCCATCCTCAGCACGATTACAGCCGACCGGGATGGTTGAGACACGAAAATTACGGGGCGGGAATGATTACCGGATGGGGGCAACATCATTTTGACTCTGCCGCTTGGGGCATGAATACCGAATTTTTTGGCCCCCAATACATTGAGGCGGTGGCAGAGTTTCCGCGGGCTGGTTTTTGGAATGTTCATGGGGACTTTTTGGTCAAGGCAACCTATGACAACGGCATCGTCATGCTGACTTCCGGCACCTATCCCAATGGCATTCGTTACGAGGGCACTGAAGGCTGGATATGGGTTTCCCGAGGAAGTTACACGGCTTCAGCTTCGGATCCTGTCACTCAGGGCAACAATGCCAAAGCCTTGGATGCATCGGACCCCAAAATTCTGCTATCAGTTTTGGGTGAAAACGAAATCAAGTTTACCCGAAGCTCCTCCCATCATGGCAATTGGTTGGAAGCCATTCAAGGAAATGTAGAATTGCTTTCCCCAGTTGAAATTGGCCATAGATCTTGTTCGGTGTGCTTGATTAGCCACATTGCCATGAAGTTGGGCCGCAAATTAGAATGGAATTCCGCCACCGAAGAATTTGTCAATGATCCGGAGGCCAATACCTACTTGAGTCGAACTCAGCGCAAGCCTTGGGGTACTGATTTGGTGTATCAAAAAAACAAGTAATCTCTTTCAAACTGAACAAGTCCCAATGCGCAGGCTGCTTCTTTTAACCCTACTTTCATTGATGGGTATTCCTACTGCTTACACCCAAAATAAGGGAATTGTGTCGCAACCCCTTTACAAGTTTATGACCTTGGATCCAGGCCATTTCCATGCGGGTTTGGTACATAAGACAATGTACCCAGGAGTAGATCCAACCCTGTATGTGTATGCACCGGAAGGCCCAGAACTTCAGGACCACCTAGCTCGCATCAACGGATACAATAACCGAGCAGAAGCACCTACATCTTGGATACCAAAGGTCTACGCTGGGGAGGATTACCTTCAAAAAATGCTGCAGGAGCAACCGGGCAATGTGATGATGGTGGCAGGGAAAAACGATCAAAAGATCGATTACATCCTGAAGGCCCTTGGCCAAGGGATTCATGTCTATGCGGACAAGCCCTTAGTGATTGATTCTGATGGCTATCAAAAATTGAAAGAAGCTTACCTGATAGCAGGAAAAAAGGAACTGTTGCTATTGGATATCATGACCGAGCGCTTTGAAATCACCACCTTACTTCAGCGGGAACTGTCTCAGATTCCAGAGGTATTTGGGGTCTTGGAAGAGGGATCACCTGAGAATCCTGCAATCACCAAGGAATCGGTTCATCATTTCTTCAAGCAAGTTTCTGGTGCTCCACTGGTTCGTCCTGACTGGTTTTTTGATGTAAAAAAAGAGGGGACAGGGATAGTAGATGTGACCACCCATTTGGTGGACCTTATCCAATGGGAGGCATTTCCAGATCAAACTTTAGATACAGCAGATGTGCAGCTCTATTCCTCCAGAATTTGGCCGACGAGCTTGACTTTGGATGAATTTATGCGGGTCACTCAAAAGCCTTCTTTTTCGAAGGAATTGCTTCCCTACCAAAAAGAAGGGAAGTTGGAAGTGATGAGCAATGGGGAATTCCAATACACGTTGCGCGGAAAACATGCCAAAGTGAGTGTGATTTGGAATTTTCAGGCCCCAGAAGGGACTGGAGATACCCATTACAGCATGATGCGGGGTACCCAGGCAAATCTAATCATCAGGCAAGGAAAAGATGAGGGCTTTAAACCTGTTCTCTATGTACAGTTGCTCGGATCTTCCTCACAAGAGTTGGAAAAAGCCCTAACAAAAACACTGCAAAGTCGCTATCCAGGGCTTGAATTGCAGCAGCTTCCGAGTGGAGAATACAAGGTGCTTGTCCCTGATCATTTCCATACGGGGCATGAAGCCCATTTTGCCGAGGTGACCAAAAACTACCTGAATTACTTAGCGACAGGCTCCTTACCGCGCTGGGAGGTTCCCAATACGCTTACCAAATACTATACCACCACAGAGGCCTTGAAGTTGGCAAGGAAAGGCTTTTAAACTTAAACTGGTCCAAAGCAGTTATTTGATTTTATACTGCGCTACCGGATGACTAATCTTTCCTCTTCCTCTCCCAAACTCACTGTAGCCCTCGCGGGTGCAGGAGGATACATTGGAAGTTGGTTTATCGAGCAGTACAAGGATGCTTACCATCTGATCGGATTGAGTCGTGGAAAGGCTGTTACCAATCCCTATCCACAAGTTGAATGGAGGCAAGTGGAACTATATTCCATTACCTCTACCGCAGAAGCCCTTCGTGGGGTGGATGTGGCCATCTACCTGGTACATTCCATGAGTGCCTCCACACGACTCAACCAAGGCAGTTTTGAGGATACAGATCTAATTCTAGCAGACAACTTTAGTCGTGCTGCAGAAATCGCAGGAATCAAGCAAATCATTTACCTAGGAGGATTGATTCCCGATGAACCGGAAGAACATCTTTCTCGGCACCTGAAAAGTAGGTTGGAGGTTGAGCAAACCCTGGGTTCACGGACTGCGAAGTTGACTGCCATCCGAGCATCCATCATTGTAGGGCCGGGTGGATCTAGTTTTGACATGATCAAAAACTTGGTAAAAAAATTACCGGTGCTCATGTGTCCCAAATGGACCAATTCCTTGACCCAACCCATTTCCTTGCGAGATACCCTAGAAATCCTCACCACTTGCATTGGTAATCCCAACGTATACGATCAAGTGATTGAAATCGGAAGTCCAGAGGTGATGAGTTACCGAGAAATGCTTTCCCGAACGGCAAAAGTGATGGGCAAAAAGCGGCTCATCTTTTCAGTACCCGTTTTCTCCTTGGGCTTTTCCAAGTTCTGGGTAGGTCTGTTTGGAGAAACCCCTCCACAACTCGTTTCTCCCTTGGTGGAAAGTTTGAAACATACCTTGGTAGTCAATCCTGCCCATGCGTTTAAAGAAAAAGAATTGGTGTATTTGGGTTATGAAGAAGCAGCAAAAGTGGCTTTAACGACTCAGGAACGTCCGAAATTACCGACTTTCAAGTACAAAAAAGGCTTAAAGAATACAGTCAGATCCTTGCAGCGGATGACCAATCTTGGAGGGCACGATGCACTATGGGTAGCCTATCGCTATGCACTATGGCTTCCTTTTTTCTTTCGGTATATCATTCGAGGAAAGGTGCACGACACAGATGTCCTCGGGTTTCATTTGCTCTGGGGCAAGAAGCCCATGCTGGAATTGACCCATATACCCGATCGCAGCGATAGCCAAAGGCAATTGTTCTACATCACTGGAGGCTGGCTCGTCAAACGATACGATTACGGATGGCTGGAATTTCGTGAGGTGCTTGACAGCAAGTACATCATTTCAGCGATTCATGAATTTGCTCCCCGCTTGCCCTGGTTTATTTACATCAACACCCAGGCTCGGCTACACCTCTGGGTGATGAATCGTTTTCAAAAGTATTTGGAAAAAAAAGCTGACCTTTGATTGACCCCGATACGTTTACTTACAAGAAATAAATTTTTACTACAATGAAAACTTTAGCTTTTAACAATGGCGATCAGCTGCCAATTCTTGGATTAGGAACCTGGAAAAGTAAACCAGGAGAGGTTCGAAAAGCAGTCTTTTGGGCAATTAAAGCCGGATATCGACACATAGATTGTGCAGCAATCTATCAAAATGAACGAGAAGTGGGGCAGGGTATTTCTGATGCGCTAGCAGAGGGACTCGTGAAGCGGGACCAACTTTTTGTGACCTCCAAACTTTGGAACAATGCACATCGTCTTGAGGATGTGAAGCCTGCCTTGGAAAAGACTTTAGATGACCTAAGATTAGATTACGTTGATCTTTATTTGGTTCACTGGCCTATTGCTTACAAGCCAGGAGTAGGCTTTGCTACGCAGCGGGAAGAATACTATACCTATCAGGATGTACCCTTGAGCCAAACTTGGGGAGCCATGCAAGACCAAAAGCAAAGTGGACTTGCCAAGCACATCGGGGTATCTAATTTCAACCAAGCCAAACTCAACGAACTTTTTGCAGTAGGGGGTCAACGCCCCGAGATGAATCAAATTGAACTTCATCCCTATTTGCCTCAAGAGCCCTTGGTGTCTTTTTGCAAAGAAAATGGGCTGTTGGTAACCGCCTATTCCCCATTGGGATCACCTGACTCTCGTGCAGAAAAGCATGCGCAGGATCCCAAGCTATTGGAAGATGCAGTGGTCAAGGCTATCGCTAAAAAGCATGGAGCTAGTGTAGGACAAATCTTGATTGCTTGGTCCATTGCTCGGGACATTGCTGTTATTCCTAAATCTGTAAATGAGGCGCGTATTGGCGAAAATTTCGCAGCAGCTACCTTGATTTTGGATAGCGAGGATCTTTCCCAACTTCAAGTTATTGGAACCCAGCATCGCTTTGTGGATGGTACTTTCTTTACCGGTTCACAAAGTCCGTATCGCTTGACTGATCTTTGGGATAGTTGAGGAAAATGCTGGAGAACTTACCCCTGGGATTGTTTTAATCGGCGAGTTCGAGATTTTCTAAGATAGTGGCTAGCTGATCAAAGTCTCGCAGCCCGGGTTTAATCTCGTCCCCTCCATCCAGTGCCAAACCGGCAAGTCCAGTGATTTCAGATAGCATACTTACATTTTCTGGATGGATCCCGAAACCTAAAAAAAGATTTACCTTACTCGCTAATTTTTCGACAACTAATTTATAATCAATAGTTAGTGTATTTTCAGTTGAAGTGATGTGTAAGGTGATTTGATGTTGATTCAGGAGTTCTATTTTTGGGACGATGGATTCAATTTCTTCCATGCTCACTTGGTAAATCAATTCCTTTCCAAGGTTCTTGAGTTGGATTAGGGTATCCAAATCACACGATTCAATCCAATTAATTCCAGGATAGTCTGCCAACTTTCTTTCGATGGTGTAGGCGTCTGAATCCGTAAACTCTGCAGCATAGTCTGCTCCCGAAATCCATCCCGTGATCTCTTGAAATTGGCTAGGGGAGACGTAGTGTGGAGATCCCTCTTCCAAAGAAAATCCCAAGACGTCTACATACATTCCAGAGCAGTAGCGCGCATCGGTTAGGTTGGTAATTCGGTTGATCTTCACTTTTGTTTTCAGAGCCATAGCTTTTCAAGTTTGAGAGTACGAAGGTAAGCAAGCTTGCCAATAGCCCCAAGTATTTCCCTTAGGCTTTGGATCTCACGCATCTTTAAATATGTTTATCCGTTTAGGTGGATAGCCTTAAAGCCAAAAAGCTTGTTTTTGTGCTCAACTGCCT
>JAXISU010000061.1:0-8290 GCA_034680425.1 Cyclobacterium sp. | reverse complement strand
CTTTTGTTTATTTCTTTTGCCGTTTGTCTTTGCGTGCAGCCCTGAAAAAAAGGAGTTTGGAACGGATATTTCCACGGAGGCGAGTCAGATCACGAAAGGGAAGCAACTTTTTGAGCAGCACTGTTCCTCCTGTCACCGCTTTGATCAAGATGCCATCGGGCCCAACCTTAGTGGGCTTACGCGACAAGTGGAGTCGAGTTGGATCCGTGCTTTTATCAAAAACCCAGGGGCTGTAATCGCCAACAAAGATACCCGCGCACTGGCCTTATTGGAAAAATTCCGAACCGAAATGCCGAGTTATCCACAATTACTAGAAGGAGATCTCGATGCCTTGTTGAGCTATTTGCATACCTTTTCCACAGCGCCGATCCCGATTTCAGGAGATACCACGGCCAATTTGATTCCCGAGAAAGTACAGGATTCAGGAATTCGGCTTGACTTGGAGTTTTTTGCGCAGCTGCCTGCGTCCGATTCGGTTGCTCCGCTGGCCAAGATGACCAAGATGGAGCCGATTCCGGGTACAGATCGATTGATGATCAACGATCAGCGGGTTGGATTGTATGAATTGGTGAACCAAAAGCCCAAACTGTACCTTCCGCTACTGAAGTTGCGCCCCAAAATGGTCAGCAAACCGGGCTGGGCTACCGGCCTGGGAAGCTTTGCTTTTCATCCTGAATTTGCAAAAAATGGCCTGTTTTACACTTCACATACCGAGCCGGGCGGCACGGCCACGGCAGATGTAGGTTATACGGATAGTTTAAAGGTCTTTATGCAGTGGGTGCTGACCGAATGGAAGGCAACGGATCCGCAGGCAAGCCTATTTCAGGGAAGTAGTCGGGAGATTTTGCGCGTTAATAACTCTTCGCAAGCCCACGGAATGCAGGAATTGACCTTTAATCCCCAGGCAAAAAAAGGCCTTTCTGCTGATTATGGGCTCCTGTATGTGGGCTATGGGGATGGAGGTACGGCCGAAAACGGGTTTCCAGAAATTTCCAATCATGGGGGAAAAGGCATGTATAGCAGTATTTGGCGCATCGATCCTCTAGGAAAAACGGGTAGAAATGGACAGTACGGAATACCCAGCAGCAATCCGTTTTTCGGGAAGAAAGGGTTTTCTGGGGAAGTGTATGCTCACGGGTTTCGAAACCCGAATCGCATTTTCTGGGATGAGAAGGGGCAACTGCATGCCACGGATATCGGGCAGCACAGCATTGAGGAGATCAATCGCATTGAGGCGGGGAAGTTTTACGGTTGGCCGATTCGGGAGGGAACCTTCGTCATCAACCCTTATGGGAGTTTCCGCAGCTTGTATCCCTTACCTGAGGACGACACTAAATTTGGGATAAGCTATCCAAAAGTTCAATTGGAACACGACGAGACGGTAGCCATTATCGGTGGATATACGGTAGCGGACGGGCCCCTGAAGGGGAAATTTGTCTTTGGTGATGTACCTAGCGGGAGGCTATTTTTCACCGACTTGACTGTGGATAACTCCCAAGTACAAACCTGGGGGATTCGCTATCAAGGCAAGGAAATCAGCCTACAGGAGCTTGTGGGCCAGGATCGGGTAGATCTAAAGTTTGGGAGAGATGCTGCCAATCGTCTGTATCTGATGAGCAAGACGAATGGGGGGGTGTATAAGGTAGGAGAAAAGTGAGAAATACGAGTAAAGAAATACGGTGGAAATAAAGTGGAAATAGACTCCGCTTCGCTCCGTTAAATAAGCAGAAATAGTAGCAGGATTAACTATTTCACCGAGCCGACAGGTTCGGTTTATTTCCACCGTATTTCCACCATATTTCTTCTTCCAATTGATGTAATTTTCAATCAAAATCTTCTTCTTCTTGAATTTATACAATTTAGGCCGTTATTTAGACTGCGGTAAATTAACTATGGTACAAAATCAAGAAAACGCAGGGATTAAGGAGTTAAGAAGGGGGACCCTTTCTGTAGCCCTGTTGTTTTTCGTTTTTTTAGGAGCATTGCCTACCGTCTTTGCGCAAAATTTTGAGCAGGAGCTTAATAAAATTGAGGGCATGCAGAATCGAGGCGCTTATGACTCTGCCCGTATTTTTGCCAACGCACTCGTGAAATTACCATCTATTTCTACTGAGCAAAAGCTCTGCGTTCTCATTGCTAAGCAGTTTTCTTTCTATTACCTCGGGCAATACGACTCACTTCGTGCAGGCATGGCGGTATTGGAGAAAGAGATAAATGAATCGGATGGACTGTATCCTGAACTTTTGTTTGTGAGAGGATTGCAAAAAGGGGAGGATGCCTCTTATTCGGCGGCGATAGGCGATCTTTTGGAGGCAGAAAAGCGGGTGTTGGCAAGAAAAGATCAAGAGCCTTTGGGCAGGATTTACAATAGTTTGGCCGGCAATTTCAAAGACCTTGAGGATATCCGTAATGCGAAAACCTATTACGAAAAGGCAAAAAAAGCATTCGAGGACCAAGGTAACGCCTTGTCTGTGGTCATGGTGTACAACAATCTTGGAGGGGTTTATCGAAAACTCAATGTGTTGGACTCTGCTTTGTATGTGTATCGAGAGGCAAGCCAGTTGTTGGAGGGTCTTAATAATCCATTTTTACTTGCTCAAAACACCATGAATGTGGGGAATGTCTATGAGCAAATGGGAAACTTGGACCAAGCAGAATCTTCTTTTTTGCGTTGTTTGGAGCTTTCCCAAACTTCCAAGTTGCAGTATGGGGTTTTGTTGTCCTCTTTGAATTTGGGCAACCTCTATCGTTTGAAGAAAGAGCATGTCAAAAGTAAGGAATGGCTGAATAAAGCCTTGGAGTTATCCACAAGCATGGGTTTGGCCAAGGAGAAAGGCTTGGTCATCGAACGTCTATCTTGGTTGGCTCGAGACACAAACAATTACGAAGAAGCCTATGCACAATCTGTAGTGGCAGCTGCCATACAGGACTCCTTGGCATCCGAGTCCGTGAAGAAAGAAGTGCAGGCCCTTAAAGAGAAGTTTCAGAATGAAAAAACCCAAAACGAGATTCTGAACCTTGAGTCCCAAAACCTAAAGTCCACGCTTTGGCTTCTGGCTGCGGGTATTGGGATACTTGCCCTTGTGATCTTCGTGCTTTTCGTACTTTATCGGCAAAAGCGCCTCTTGAATGAAAAATTGATTGCTGAAGCCCGGCAACAAGAATTGAGCAGAGCGATACAGACCAAAGACTTGGAGCTGACCGCTCAGGCCTTGCAGATCTTGCAGATCAAAAAACTCCTAGATGAGCAAACTGCTGCCGGCTTGTTGGATGAGGAGGAAGGAAATGGCATCAAGCGGGAGACCTTTGAGTTTCTGCAGACCGAGTTGGAAAACCGGATTACGGAGTCTAATGGCGACTTTTTTAAGAACTTGTTGGCCGCCTATCCGGACTTGAAGCCTACCGAATTGAAGTTGTGCTCTTACCTGCGACTCAACTTATCCACCAAGGAGCTGGCAGAAGTGCTCAATAAAAGCGTGCGTACGATTGAGAACACGCGTTTCTCCATTCGCAAGAAAATGGGTCTTGGACCAGAAGACAATCTCGTGGCGGAGCTGATCGCGGTGGAAGAGAAGTAGATGTTTGTACTAGGTACCAGGTACAAAGTACCAAGTAGGGATTTGCATTAGGAACAGTATGTTGCTTCTCGAAATGTCTTGATACTTGCTACTAGGTACTTGCTACTTTTTTAATGTCGAATGCCCAACGCCGAGTGAAGAATGTCGAAGTGTGGATAACTAGTCTTTGGCCAGAAGCAGGCTCTTCGGCCTAGCAGGACTAAGTCTAATTTCTTGCCTGCCTGCTGCAGGCAGGGCTCTTGTGTCTTGGTTCTAAGCACGTCTTGATACTTACTACTAGCGACTTGCTACTTTTCCGACGCCGAGTGAAGAATGGCGAATTGGGAAAACCAGTCTTTGGTCAGAAGCAGGCTCTTTAGCCAAGCAGGACATAGTCTAATTTCTTGCCTGTCTGCCGAAGGCTGGGCTCTTGTATCTTGCCTTTCCCAAAGGCAGGCCTGCCTGCCGCAGGCAGGTTCTAATTTATTTTTGAGACAGTTTCTAAGAAAAGGAGACAAGTTATCCACAGTTCCTTTTTATGATTTTTCTACTGTAAATTTTGGCTTGTTGTAATAGTTATCCACAATTTTTCGCTTTTATTTCGGCCTGGAACTTTCTAGCTTTTTGAGAAATTTGTCACTTTTTCCTGTCCCATCTCCGAGGGTCATCTTTAAAAAAATCAATGCAACTTCGAAAAACACAAGATGCAACTTATTGAAAATCAAATGAATAGAAAAAAAGAGTATTTTTTGAGTAGTCCGGGTTGCGGATTGTTGCACAATAGTATGACAAGTGCAATCTACTTTTAACGTGCGAAAGTTCTGTTTTGATATATTCCAATCGTAAAGTTTTTTAAACACGAAGGGTACGATATTTCTACTTGGTCAAACAAAACAAACACTTATCGCAGATAAATACGATTTCAACTCAATTCTTATACGCAATGCACAGCAGTCAACGTAACACAAAAGGAAATCTCAGGCAGTTTTTAGGAACGAAAGTCGTAAAAGGCCTTCTTTTTGCAGGGATTTTCGCCCTTAGTATTTTTCACAGCGCTCAAGCTCAAGTAGAGGTAAGTGTTCCTTTCAATGATGGTTTTATTGGATTGGTTGGGAACAACACCAACTCTGCCACAAACATCCAACGCTTTGGTGCGCTAGAAATTGCTAAAGTTTCCTTTGTTCAAACTACCAATTCCGGGCGTTTTGAACTAAGCCAAGGCAATGACATCAAAGGAACACTACGTCTTCAGTTGACCAATGGGAGAAAAGTTGAGATTGCAGGAGCTGTAAATTGGCGAGTAAACTCTGGAAATACCAATCAAATATTAGGGTTTATTGCAGACAACAACATTGCGCTAAATCTTTCTGCTTATGGAGGAGTGAATTACTCTATTCAAGGAGGCAGCACTACAGGAAAATCAAATTTTGGGTTTAAACTGAATAACGTTACTTATACCTTTCCTAATAATGGCCAAACTGTTTCGGGGAATGCGGCTACAGGGAATACGGCATTAGCGGATTTGAATGCCTATTTGGACGCACAGCCTCGAGTAATTGCACCTGCTTCTGTTAATTTCTTGTTGAATACACCTAATCAAGATCCAGGGGATTTTGTGGTGGCCAATTTTGGAGCGAATGATGTAGTTTTAGCTTCTTTAGGATTGGTGGATCCACCAACTGGAGCTTCTTTTAGTTTTGGTACCACCACGGGTTTAACCCGATCTACAGGCTACAGCTCTTGGACCGGCCTAACCCGAATCAGTTTTACGGGAACTCAAGCAAATATCAATGCCGCACTTGCTTCCCTCACGGTAAGCACGGGCACCTCTGCTGGGGATATCAAGCTATCCGTTTCGGCTTCTGCCAACGACCCAGGAATTTTTTACAATCCAGTCAACGGGCACTACTACAAGCCTGTTTCAGGTGCTATTTCCTACTCAGCTGCCAAAACTGCAGCAGCAGGACAAACATATAAAGGAAGACCAGGCTACTTGGTTTCGATAACCTCTCAAAGCGAACAAGATTTTGTCAACAATAACACCTCCGTGAATAACATTTGGATTGCACTTTCTGATGCTAATTCTGAGGGCACCTGGTACATCGACGCTGGACCTGAAACAGGGAGAGTAATCTGGAAAACCTCATCTTCAGGAATTACCAACTCCACTACGGGCGCTTATTCTAATGCTGGTACTGTTCAGGGAGGTTTTTACAATAATTGGTGCCCATCTGAACCAAATAATTCATACGGTAGCACAGGTGAGGACCACGCGGTTACCAAATGGAATTCAGGAACCTGTTGGAACGATTTGGGTGAGAGTAATACTAGTCCTATTGGCGGCTATCTGGTTGAATACGGTACGTGGACAGATCCAGATGAAAACGCCTTCCTTGATTTTTATTCTGCAAGTACCACCTATGTGGCGAGCTGCCCTTCCAATCAAGCTCCAGTAGCGCCAACTTCCGTTAGCGCGGGTACAAATGCAGGTGCTGGATCAGTTCGATTGGTGGTTTCTGTGGCTTCAGGAATGACGGTAGATTGGTACGCATCCGCTACGGGCGGAACTGTATTGAGTGGAGGTCAAGGTGTAACCACCTTTACTACCCCAATCATTACCGGTACCACTACTTTTTATGCACAAACTAGAAATTCTACTACAGGTTGCGTCAGCGCAACGCGTACAGCAGTTACGGCTACCATTGTTCCTTGTCCTACTACTTTACCGAACATACAATTTAAATTATCCGCTCCGAATGTAACTACTTCTGCGATTCAAGGCCAATCTGGCTCACGTACAGAAAACCTTAATGGGTATACTGCGGGTGTTCTTGGCGGCTCGGGCGGTTTTGCTGTGGGCGTATTTAATGTAAACTTAGTGACTGCAACAATCAAGGAAGATGATGTTTGGGGGGGCAGTGGTTCAAGATACATGCAATTGACTGGTTCTTCTGGCGACATAAGCATTCGACTTACAGATCCTTCAAGATATGTGGGATTTTGGTGGGCAGCAGGAAACACTGGTAATACGGTGACCATATTTGGTTCCTGTGGAGGATCCGAAATTCAATTGGGAACGTTTACTTCTCAAACAGTCCTTAACCTATTGGCAGGATCTACTGTAACTGCTGTGGACGGAACGTCATACAGTACCGCTCTTTATAGAAGATCCAATGCAGCAAATGAGCCATTTGCATACATCAATTTAGAGTTAGATGATCCAACAACGTATATAACTCGAATTGCATTTAGTGGTGCAGGATTTGAATTTGATAACATCACCACGAGTACAGGTTATGGTGCGGCAACTTATTCTACTCCATCAGCACCTACGATAACGTCTATTACTGCAGGAAGCGGTAGCGCAACGGTCAATTTTACCGCTCCTACCTCAGATGGAGGTCAAGCCATTACCAATTACGAGTATAGCACAAATGGAGGGACAAGCTGGGTTGCAGCATCTCCGGTAGATACGACTACTCCATTGGTGATTTCTGGTTTGACAAATGGAACAACGTATTCAATACGTATTCGCGCAGTAAATAGTATCGGATCCGGTACACAATCCAATGCTGTGAACGGTACTCCATTAGGAGTTGCTCCTGTTATTACTTCCTTTACCCCCACTACTGCGGGCAATGGAGAAACAGTAGTAATCACCGGAACTGGGTTTACGGGTGTAACTGTTGTCAAGTTTGGAAACGTAAACGCAGCCTCTTTTGTAGTCAATTCCGACACACAAATTACAGCGGTGGTTGGCACAGGGGCATCTGGTTCTATTTATGTTCAAAACCCATCAGGAAATAATTCAAAGACAGGATTTGTATTTAAGGTTGTAGAATACAAGTTTGAAAATAATGCCGTAAACCAAACTGGATCCAGTTTGAATGCTACTGTTTTAGGAACAGCTACTTATGCCACTGGGGCAGACGGACAGGCCATTTGTTTTTCGAACGCCTACACCAATGGTGCAACAGTGAGCAACTACCTTAAGCTACCAGATAACATCCTAAGCAGAAGCACATTTACTATTTCCTTGAGATTTAAAACGTCTTCTTCTGGAGCAATTTTGGGATATCAAAATAGAGCCGTTGGTAGCGCACCAAGCAATTGGGTTCCAATTTTGTATGTTCGTTCTGATGGAAAATTGTCTGCTAACTTTTGGCAGGGATCTATTTTGAATGTCACTTCTGCAAACCGTGTAGATGACAATAACTGGCATAAAGTAGAGTTTTCGGTAACTCCAGGCTCCATCACTATCTATATAGATAACCAATCGGTAGGAACAAGTACAGGTACAATCCAGCACCTGGATATGTCCTTTAATCAAATAGGCGCGTCTTATAATCAGGGCTGGCCAGGTGTTACTGCCAACTGGCTTGGATTTACAGGCTGTATTGATGAGTTTTTGATTGTTGATCAAGCCCTAAGTGCTGCACAAATCCAACAAGTAACACAACTTCCTCAACCAACTATTACCTCATTTGCACCTACAACGGCAAAAAGCGGTGAAACGGTAGTCATTACTGGTACAAATTTGAATAGTACCTCTGCTGTAAAAATAGGTGGTGTGAGTGCCCGATCTTTTGAAGTAGTTTCTGCTACAGAAGTTCGTGCGATTGTGGGTAAAAACGCAACGCTTACTTCTACCCTAGAAGTGACCACAGGTGCTGGTACCGCAACAGGATCAATCTTTGAATTTGATTGTACGAGCAATGCATTAGACTTTGACG
>JAXISU010000060.1:0-8341 GCA_034680425.1 Cyclobacterium sp. | reverse complement strand
GGCTCAGGAAATTGGATGCTACTCACCGGCATCATCCTTCATGGGATTTGCTACGATTTCTTCTTTGTCAGTGGACAGATTTACACCGATGCGCATGCGGGCAAAAAATTCAAATCTGCCGCCCAAGGATTGATTACCCTAGCCACCTACGGAATCGGCATGCTGATCGGATTTTGGTTGGCAGGACAAATCTCCAATTTTTACCTACTGGAAGGCGGGACGCACGATTGGAAATCAATTTGGTTGATCCCCGCTGGGATTTCTGGCTTGGTTTTCCTATTTTTCATTGCTGTTTTCAAAGCAGAAAAAATAAACACCCAAAACTAACCCCTGCGCATCATGACCTTCGACTCAGGAAGACGCTCCTCCTTTAAAAAAATGCTCCTCGGCGGTGCCGCTATGGGCACACTATCCTCCATGGAGTTTAAAGAAAAGGAAACTTATGCCCTCAAGGGCAATATCAACCATGGAGTTTGCGCCTGGTCCATGCGCCCACTTAGCCTCGAACAACTCTGTGCACAGATCAAATCTGTTGGGGTAGGTGCCATTGACTTGATCAGCCCTGCCAACTGGGATCTTCTCAAAAAATACGACATCCATTGCTCCATGTGCAACGGCGCGGAGATTAGCATTGCTGATGGATTCAACGAGCCTAATTTTCATGCCCAACTGGAAAAAAACTACCTAGAATTGATTCCTCTTGTGCAAAAGGCTGGCTACAAGAACGTGATTGCCTTTTCAGGAAATAGAAGAGGCATGGACGACGAGACCGGATTGAAAAACTGTGAAATCGGGATCAAAAAAATCCTCAGTCAAGCAGAAAAGCACGGAGTAATCATCACCATGGAACTGCTCAATAGCCGGGTGGATCACAAAGATTACCAATGTGATAAATCTGCCTGGGGTATCGAACTGTGCAAGCGCATTGGAAGTGAGAACTTCAAACTACTTTTCGATATTTACCACATGCAAATTGACGAGGGCGATATCATTCGCACCATTCGTAACAACCACCAATACTTTGGCCATTACCACACGGCTGGAAACCCAGGAAGAAATGATTTGGATGAAAGCCAAGAAATAAATTACCCGCCTATCATGCAGGCTATTGTAGATTCGGGTTTCAAAGGCTATGTTTCCCATGAATTTATCCCCAAGGGAGAAGATAAAATTGCTGCACTGGGACATGCCGTGCAGGTTTGCGATGTCTAATAACAATTAAACCAATACCATTACTATGGCAAATGAAGCGTATGACGCAATTGTAGTTGGGTCAGGAATTAGTGGCGGATGGGCCGCAAAAGAGCTTACTGAGAAGGGCCTTCGCGTACTTCTTCTTGAAAGAGGCCCAAATGTCGAGCACGTAAAAGATTACAAATCGGCCACCTTGGCACCTTGGGAAGTTCCTCACAGAGGCCGTAGAACCCAAGAGCTACTTGCCAACCACCCCACCCTCCAGCGTGACTATGTGCTCAATGAGCTCAACTTGGATTGGTGGGCACACGAAAGTGATTCCCCCTATGTAGAAGAAAAACCATTCAACTGGTTTAGAGGCTATCATGTAGGAGGTCGATCCCTTCTTTGGGGTAGACAATCCTACCGCTGGTCTGAAATGGACTTTGAAGCCAATGCCAAGGATGGCATCGCGGTGGACTGGCCTATTCGCTACAAGGACATTGCTCCTTGGTACAGCTATGTAGAGAAATTCATTGGGGTATCCGGATCAAAGGAAGGTCTTGACGTATTGCCTGATGGTGAATTTCAGCCACCAATGCCGATGAACTGTGTAGAAGAGGCTGGAACAGCCAAAATCAAAGAACATTACAAAGGTGCACGAAATTGGATCATCGGTAGACCTGCCAACATCACGCAGCCACTACCTGGACGCCCAGGTTGCCAATACCGCAACAAGTGTTCCCTAGGCTGTCCGTTTGGAGGCTATTTCTCCACTCAGGCTTCTACCCTACCTGCAGCCATGGCCACTGGAAAGCTGACGCTACGCCCTTGGTCTATCGTTAGAAGATTGATTTACGACAAAAACAGCCAGAAGGCTACTGGCGTGGAGATCATCGATGGAGAAACAAACCAGACGATGGAGTTTTCCGCCAAAATCATTTTCCTCTGCGCCTCCACCATCGCTTCAACGGCCATTCTCATGCGTAGTGCTACAGATATCTGGCCAGGTGGATTGGGTTCTAGCTCAGGCGAATTGGGACACAATATAATGGATCACCACTTCCGCTTGGGTGCCAGCGGTACCTACGAAGGATTTGATGACAAGTACTATTTTGGCAAGCGCCCTACCGGATTGTACATCCCACGCTTCCGAAATGTGAATGGCGATAAGAGAGATTACATCCGAGGCTTTGGCTACCAAGGAGGTGCCAGCCGCAGTGGATGGAGTAGAGATGTAGCCGAACTAGGACTAGGTGGTCCTATGAAAGATGCCCTCACCGAACCAGGACCATGGTCCATGGGCATCACTGCCTTTGGAGAAATTCTTCCGTACCACGACAACTTGATCAAACTCAGCGACTCTGTAAAAGACAAGTGGGGAATGGAAGCCCTAGTCATGAGTGCGGAAATCAAAGAAAACGAGCAGAAAATGCGCGTGGACATGATGAGCGATGCGGCAGAAATGCTCGAAGTAGCAGGATTCAAAAATGTGAAGACCTTTGACAATGGCTACATTTTTGGAAATGGAATCCACGAAATGGGAACAGCGCGTATGGGTAGAGATCCAAAGACCTCGGTCTTGAATGGCAACAACCAAGTATGGGATGCCAAAAACGTGTTTGTGACGGATGGAGCCTGCATGACCTCTGCAGCAGCACAAAACCCTTCGCTTACCTACATGGCCTTGACCGCGAGAGCAGCTGCTTTTGCCGTTGAAGAATTGAAAAAGCAAAACCTCTAATCCGACAAGAACATGACTTTAATGAATAGAAGAGACGCGCTAAAATCTGTGGCACTCCTGATGGGAGGAACATTTATCGGTTCAACAGCACTTCTAACCGGATGTGCACCCGGTTCACAGTTAAAAGATTTGAACTTTACCGCTGAGGATTTGGCCTTTTTGGATGAGATTGGAGAAACCATCATTCCTACTACAGATACCCCGGGAGCAAAAGCAACCAAAATTGGGGAGTTTATGCAGATGATGGTGAAGGATTGCTACGATGCAGACCAGCAAACCACCTTTATCACCGGATTGAATACCATCCGAACTGATTTCAAAGCGGAAAAGAGTGTAGACTTTATGGAAGGAACTCCAGAAGATCGCTTGGCATTCCTCAACGCAATGCACCAAAAGTATGTAGCTAGTGGAGAGGAAAAGCAACCTGAAATCATCCACATGCTTCGCGATTTGACCGTGCTGGGCTACTTCAGCTCAGAAATTGGCGCTACCCAAGCACTTCGATACCAAGAAACACCAGGACGCTTTGATCCTTGCTTGGATTACAAAAAAGGAGATCGAGCCTGGGTTTAATTTAAATTTCAATCTGCTGCCTGCCTTTCAAAAGGGCAGGCAGTTTTTTTTGGTGTTTATTCCGCAAATTCCTCTTGAACAGGCTTTTTGAAGATGTAGATGTAAATCACCAAAATGAAAATTAGGAGTAGGGCCAGTTCAAACTGCGCCCAGATTTGAGATCGATTGATCAAGGTTTTTGCTTTGGAAACGAGTTTTCCTCCTTCCTCCAACTGGATAGCACTCAATTTCTCCAAGTCTTGCTGGGCACGAGCAATCTTTTGATCGTAAACCTTGACTTGGGCCTCATTTACTCCAGTAGAATCATTGTAAAGCAATTGATAGCTTTTGATGCTCAGGTCTTTCTCAATGATGCGTTTGAAATCTGCCAATAAGGTAGCCTCCTGCTCCGTCAGCTGCGTTGCCTCAAATGCCGACACCAATTTCAATATCGCCTGCTCCTCCTTGGAGATCTCCAGCACTGCCTTGGAGTAGTCGAAATTGAGGGTACAGTGGTCCACCAACTTTTGAATCGTAAATAACTTTTCGGAGATCTGAAAAATATAGCTCTCCACCAGCAAGCGATCCTCATACACATCGGATAGCGTACTGCTCACGCTTCGAAAAGATTGGCGCTCCAATAGATTCTTTCCATACAGCAGCACCACGAGCACCCCGATAATCAGGAAGCCGGTTATTTTTCGTTTTTTATAGGAAGTTGCCATAGCTGTAAGTAGTTCTAACTATTTGTAAGAGAGAAATAAACCAGATTCCACCTCTTTCCCAAGTGATTTAAGGCAAATTTCAGGGATTTTGATTTGGGTTTTGATTGTACACCCGCACGTAATCCACCTCCATACGTTGCGGCCAAATAGCCGGATCTACTCCCTCTTTTCCACCCCAGTTGCCTCCCACAGCAAGGTTGAGAATCAAGTAAAAGGGTTGGTCAAAAGGCCATTCCTTGTAATCATTTCCTGTGTTTTTGAAAGTAAAATAGAGCTTCCCATCAATGTAAAAATCGATTTGCTCCTTCTTCCAATCCGCAGCATAGGTATGGAATTCAGTTGCAAAATCTGGAACCAGCAACTTTCCTCCTTTTTGTGTTCCAATCATGTGATTGAAGGCTTCGGTATGCACCGTCCCATGCACAGTTCCAGGGTCATATCCTACGTGCTCCATGATGTCGATTTCTCCATTCTTTGGCCAGCCTCCAAATCGATCTTCCTCAGGAAGCATCCAAATCGCCGGCCAGGTACCGCGACCTTGAGGCAACTTGGCACGAACTTCCACATAGCCGTATTGCCAGGACCCCTTTCCTTTGGAGACCAGTTTGGCGGAGGTATAGCCCTTGGGCTGACTCGCATCCGCATGGGCCTCAACGAGCAACACCCCTCCCTGCACACGTGCATTCTTCGATTGACCTGAAGTATAGAGCTGAAGCTCATTGTTGCCCCAACCGTGATCTCCCACCTCAAGGCTCCATTTGCTCGAATTAGGAAGACCATCTAAGTCAAACTCATCGGACCAAAGGAGCTTAGCTCCGGATTTTGATCCTTGGGAATAGGTAGAAAAAGAAAAAAGAAGGCCAAGCGACAAGAGATAAATAACTTTCATAGCAGGAAGAAAAACTTTTTTAACTGAGACAAGGTTGACAAAATCAAGTAGGTATCTCTTGAGAATCGAGGATATCACCTATTTTAGCAACGAATATACTCCCAAAATTATGGCATACTACGTTCGACTCGGACAAATTCCTCCAAAAAGACACACCCAGTTTCGCCAACCGGATGGCAGCCTATACAAAGAAGAGCTCGTAAGCTCGAAGGGCTTCTCAGGAATCTACTCCAACCTCTACCACATCTACAATCCCAATGAAGTAAAATCCATCGGAAAGCCCACCCCCTACAGTTGGACGGCAGCCGATGCGCATGGGCTCAACCAAACGCACCTAAAAACTTCAGGTGTAGGCATCACCGGAGAGGATTACCTCAGCGCGCGTCGCATGCTCCTAATCAACAATGACGTGATGATGGGTATCTGCACGCCGAAGCAACGAAAAATGGATTATTTTTTCAAAAATGCAGATGGAGACGAGTTGATCTACATCCACGATGGAGAAGGAGTGATGTATTCCCAATTTGGAAAGCTAGTAGTCAAAAAAGGCGATTACATCGTCATCCCAAGAACGACCATTTACCGATTTGAATTCAATGAAGAAGGTCCTTTGCGCCTGTTGGTCATGGAATCTCAGGGACCTATCGAAACGGTGAAGCGCTACCGAAATGAAGTGGGGCAACTGCTCGAGCATTCGCCATATTGTGAGCGCGACATTCGCCCCCCACACGAGATTCACCTGGAAGAGCAAAAGGGAGATTACCTGATCCAAATCAAAAAGCAAGGCATGCTTCACCCCTACCACTATGCCCACAGTCCCTTGGACATCGTGGGTTGGGACGGCTACCTCTACCCCTATGCCTTGTCCATTCATGACTTTGAACCCATCACGGGCAGAATCCACCAGCCACCTCCCGTACACCAGACCTTCCAGTCCTCGGGCTTTGTAGTTTGCTCCTTCGTTCCTCGCTTGTTTGACTACCATCCTTTGTCTATTCCAGCGCCTTACAACCATAGCAACATTGACTCTGACGAGGTGTTGTACTATGCCGAAGGGGAGTTTATGAGTAGAAAGGGAATTGATCGAGGCTCGTTTACGCTTCACATGGGTGGCCTACCCCATGGTCCGCATCCAGGGACGGTAGAAAAATCCATCGGAGCCAAGGAAACCCATGAATATGCGGTCATGCTAGACACCTTCCGGCCCCTGCAAATCACCACGGATGCCTTGGAATTTGTAGACAAAAACTACCCCATGAGCTGGACTACCTAAAAAACAAAAACCGGAGTTAACTCCGGTTTTTTTATGGGTGAGGGTGAGGGTGAGGCCAAAATTAAAGGCCCAAAAATTTCAATTCCTCTTCCAAGGAGATTTCCTTGTGCTTGTATTCTTGTCGGTCCAGTAAACTCTTCTCCGTGGAAAGGCGGTTGAGGCTGACCGAGTGCGCGTAGTAGTCGTCATCCCATTCGGGGCAATCTCCAAATCCCTCCTCCTCCAACTTCTTGCAGATCAATTGCTGCACGTAACGCGCGAGCTGGTCTACCGAAAGATTCCCCGGTAGCTTGATCAACAAGTGAATGTGATTGGGAAGTACGCTGAGATGGGTTTGTTTCTCGTAAAAATCCAAAGGCAATTCTTCGAGTACTTTTTTGATGGACCCCACCATTTCAGAAGTAATCAACGGCGCATGTCCTTTGGTCCAAAGAACAAGGTGCGTCCAGATATTTGAGTGTGAATGGGGCATTTTGAGAAACGTATTGACTAAAAATAGAAACAAAAAATTTATTCTCCAAGTAAATCCTTGATTTTCAGCAAGTAATAAATAGGATTTTCTTAAAAAATAGAAATGAAAAAGGGCTTCCTTTGTCTAAGGAAGCCCTTTCTCCAAACGAATGGCTCAGAAAATTAGCCAAAAATTAATTTCCTAGTACCGCTTGAATCGGCTGACCAGTGGTTCCATTCGGCATCCGAATCTGCAGCAAATTGGCAAGGGTAGGAACGATGTCCGTCACGGTGGTGTAGGCTGAACTTTTTCCTGGCTTAATTCCCCAACCGTAAAAAGCAATCGGCACATGGGTATCGTAGGAGTAGCCCGAACCATGGGTAGTACCACGCTTTCCGCCCACCAACCAGGCCGGTTCCAAAACAAGCAATACATCTCCAGAAGCCTTGTGATTGTAGCCCATCTGCAAGAGATGCGCTCGGGATTGGGTGAATTCCTGACGACGAAGGTCGGATGCTGTGTAGGCTTCTTTAACCCCAGCAAATCCCAAGACAAACTGAGCGATATCGCGCTGCATCTGTTCCAAATCCATTTTTTTCTCTTGGATCAAGGCATGATTCAAGAACACTTGCTCGTTGGAAAAATTAAGAATCCAATCTCCCTCCCCATAATTGGCCAGCGCAAATCCTTTCAACTGACCTTGAACCATCCCGGAATTGAAATTTCCAGCAGGAATACGCTCACTCAACATGTATTGTGGCACATCCGCTACGGCATGATCTGCTGAGATAAATACAAGGTATTCGCCCTTACCTAACTTTTGATCCAGGTAGGTAAAGAACTGAGCCAGCTCCCGATCCAATCGCAAGTAATTGTCCTCTACTTCGATGGAAGAAGGACCAAATCGGTGTCCAATGTAATCTGGACTGGAGAAGCTGATCGCAAGAAAATCGGTAACCTGCCCTTGACCTAATTTTTCCCCTTCCAAGGCCGCATAGGCGAAATCCAAGGTAAGGCTATTGCCAAAAGGAGTGGAAGGTACCAAGCCATAGCCTCCGTTGGCTTCTTTCAATGCCGCTAAATCGTAAGGAAAGCTAGGACTATCCTTGCCAATAAATGGGGACTCAAAGTCGTTGTGGTCCGGAAGGCTATTCACATAGGTCTCCACCGGAAATAGGGTTTTCCAAGTTTGGCTTAAGTAATGATCCGGACGCTTTTTCGCATTAAAATTTGTTACCCAGGTAGGTAGGGTCTGTCGGTAATAGGTGGAAGTCATCCAGTCCCCATTCACGTCATCGTACCAGTAGGCATCTCCGGTATGGCCCGCAGGAAAACTTGCTCCCCGATCCTTAATCGCAATGCCTACTACTTTGGAGCGCTTCCCTGTGGAAAGTCGCAACTCATCCGTAATGGTCGTGGTCAACAAATTGCGAGGGCTAATTTTTCCATTTTCAGGAGTTCCTCCCACATTGCTAACCAGGGAATCCTCCGCGCAGTAAATCATTTTTTTCAAAGAAGGCACGTACCAATTGTT
>JAXISU010000059.1:0-8348 GCA_034680425.1 Cyclobacterium sp. | reverse complement strand
GTGAAGTTTACCGTATCTGGACCTGCCATCGGAGGCGCCAAATCTGGGATCAACTTTGACCCGGCAGACCCTAGAAAAGCAGGCGTACTGCAGCGCTGGTACAAAGCAGTAATGCCACTCCTTAAAAATTACTACGGCACAGGTGGAGACCTGAACATCGATGAAATTCATGAAGTGATCCCCATCACCGAATCCTACGGCCTTTGGCACCCACAAGAAGGGATTGTGAATGGACACTTCCAGGCGAATGAACCCCAAAAAATCAGAAAAATAGGGCAGCTCCGCCAAGGGGTGTCCAAGGTGCTTGAAGATCCCAAATTCACTCCCAACGGAACTAAGAAATACACCGTAGCAGACATGATTACGGGCTATGGGGTCGCAGAAGCCGTAAAGCATTACTATGCGCTTTGGGGTGGTCAACTCGCTGGAAAGCGGGCAGTCATCCAAGGTTGGGGCAATGTGGGCGCGGCAGCAGCCTGCTTCTTGGCGGTAGAAGAAGTGAAAATCGTGGGGATTATTGACCGGATGGGAGGACTGATCCGAGAGGAAGGATTCAGTTTGGATGAAATCCGTGAACTATTTTTAAAGCGAGAGGGCAACCAACTCATCGCGGGTGGTATGCTTCCTTTTGAGGAAGTAAATGCCCGGATTTGGGATTTGAAAAGTGAAATTTTTATTCCCGCAGCTGCTTCTCGATTGATTACCCAAGAGCAGGTGGAGCGCATGGTGGGAGCTGGCTTGGAGGTAATTTCCTGCGGCGCAAATGTTCCCTTTGCAGACCCAGAAATTTTCGTGGGCCCTACTGGGCTGTGGGCGGATGAGCAGGTAGCTGTGATTCCGGATTTCATCGCCAACTGTGGGATGGCTCGCGTATTTGCCTATTTAATGAGTGAAGGAGCTGAAGTCACCGACCAAGCGATTTTTGCCGATGTGAGCAGCACCATCCTGAAAGCATTACAAGATGCACATGCCAAAAATCAAGGGAGCACAAAAATCTCCCAAACCTCCTATGAAATAGCTCTAGCGCAGCTCATGTAAAAAATAGGAAGAGTAGCAGCTGGAACGAATATTTTGAGCTTCAGTTCATTTCTAGTTACAATTTGAAGCGCATTATCCTCTCAAAAATTGTGATCAATCAAGATTTTTGAGTCAATTTCTTTCCCTTCGGTTAGGAATTTTAGGATAAAGGGACTAGAATCGCTTATTAGAATGAATCAACCTTTAGATTAAACCTAGTTCATCACCAAAAAACCCAGAAAAATGGAGTTATTAATTATCATCATCTTTGTGGTCGGCTACCTAGCCATCGCGCTAGAGCACCCCATCAAGATCAACAAAACTGCATCCGCTTTGCTGACCGCAGTGATTTGTTGGACCATTTTTACCGTTTCAGGATCTACTGAGACCATGTTAAACAGTGAGCGTTACCTTCATTTTCTCCATGAATTGGGGGAAAAAGCGAAGACTATAAGTGCTGGCGAGCTACACCTCGAATACGTGGTAGAGCAACTGGGTCACCACCTCAATGAAATCGCGCAAATCCTATTCTTCTTGATGGGAGCGATGACCATCGTAGAGTTGGTAGATGCACACCATGGCTTCAAATTCATCACAGATCGTATCAAAACCAAGAATCCTATCGCCCTCCTTTGGGTGGTATGTATTGTTGCCTTCTTCCTATCCTCAGTTTTGGACAATTTGACCACTACCATCGTGATGGTTTCCTTGGTCCGCAAGTTGATTCCAGACAAGGAAATGCGTCTGTTCTTTGCGGGAATGATCGTCATCGCTGCCAATGCGGGTGGAGCTTGGTCTCCGATCGGTGACGTGACGACGACCATGCTTTGGATTGGCGGACAGATCTCTGCCGTCTCAATCATGAAAAGCCTTTTTATCCCAAGCATCATCTGTACACTAGTTCCTTTGATTTTCCTCACCTTCACCATGAAGGGTACCTTAGGGGAATTCAAAGAAGAAGGTGCATCTTCTGGTTCTTCTGTCAAAACGGGTAACCTCATGCTTGTTCTAGGAATTGGTGCATTGATCTCAGTTCCTATCTTCAAAACGGTAACGCACCTCCCTCCTTACATGGGGATGCTTCTTGGACTAGGAGTCCTTTGGGTGGTATCTGAATTGATTAATCCAGATATGGATGAGGCAGAGCGAAAGAATTACACAGCTAGTCATGCTTTAGCTAAAATTGACATGCCAAGCGTATTGTTCTTCTTGGGTATTTTGCTTGCAGTAGGATCCCTACAGTCTATGGGTACCTTGGCCAATTTTGCTGGTTACCTGAATACCACCATTGGTGACAATAGAATCATCATCACGCTTATCGGTCTCCTTTCTGCCATTGTAGATAATGTGCCATTGGTAGCTGCCAGCATGGGAATGTACAGCTTGGAAACTTATCCTATGGATGACTTTATTTGGACCTACCTCGCCTACTGTGCGGGTACCGGAGGAAGTATCCTAATCATCGGTTCTGCTGCAGGTGTAGCAGCAATGGGTATGGAAAAAATCGAATTTGGATGGTATTTGAAGCGCATCTCATTCCTTGCAGCACTCGGCTATTTTGCTGGTGCAGGGGTATATTTATTGATGGCTCAGCTTTAAGCATCACCTAAACTGACACAAAAAAGGGAGGCTATGCCTCCCTTTTTTTATGCCTACTGGAGTACCTACTTACGAAAGCAGGTATCCAAATGATCGTTGACCAAACCGGTTGCTTGCATGTGGGCATAGAGCACCGTGCTCCCCAAAAACTTGAATCCTCGTTTCTTCATGTCCTTGGCTAGCAAATCAGACTCATGAGAAGTAGCGGGATAAGGAGCTCCTGGGACAATGGAATTGCGGATGGGCTGGTCCCCCACAAATCCCCAGATGTAATTCGTGAAGGTGCCAAACTCAGCTTGCACCTCTTGAAAGCGTTGGGCATTGTTGATGGCTGCGCGAATCTTCATTCCATTACGAACAATCCCCTTGTCTTGAAGCAACTCCTGAACGTAGGATTCAGGGAAAAGGGCTACTTGCTTGTAATCAAAGTCTGCAAAAGCCTTTCGGTAACCTGCTCGCTTTCGAAGAATGGTAGCCCAACTGAGCCCCGCTTGCGCACTTTCCAAAACTAGAAATTCAAAGTGGATGCGGTCATCATAGACCGGTACACCCCACTCTTCATCGTGGTAGGTGATGTATTCGGGAAATCCCAAACACCAGGGGCAGCGTGATTTTTGCAAAGTATCCATGGACCAAACCTCCACATTTTAGGGGCAACAAGCAAGTAGGAGATGTGCGAAGGGTTTTTTGCCCTGAATCAAAAAATTAGAATTCGCTGCCTATCGTGGGCTATTCCAAATACTCCAAGCAGCCTCAGCTTGCAATTCGAGCATGTCTTGGCCATTTTTTGCTTTTCCTCCTCGATCCATACACTCCTGCATCAGCCGAGTAATGGGAGGATTGTAGACCAGGTCGTAGACAAGATGGCTTTCATTCAGCTGCTCCAAAGGCAATTCTGGTATCCCTTCGATTTTAGGAAAAGTACCCAATGGGGTGGTATTGATTACTAAAGGATGGCTTTTCAACCAGGCCTTATTTTCGGAAAGATCTTGATAGGTGAGTTGCCCTTCTTGCTTGGATCTTGAAACAATCCGATAGGAAATTCCTAAATCCCGGAGCGCTTGCTGCACGGCCTTTGCCGCGCCCCCTGTCCCTAGAACCAAAGCGGATGGGATGGCATCCCCTAGCCAGGCTTGCAGGGATTGCTTGAAGCCAAGGTAATCCGTGTTAAAGCCTACCTTTTTCCCATCACGGATACGGATGCAATTCACAGCACCAATCCGTTCGCAGGCTGGATCCAAGGCCTCCAGAAAAGGGATGATTTGTTCCTTGTATGGAATGGTGACCGAAAGGCCTTCCAGTGCCTTTTCTTGCTGAATAAGGGCGGTAAAGTCGGTTACCTGGGGAAATTCATACAGTTCAAACTGGCAATCGCTCCGCCCTTCACGGGCAAACTTTTCTGTAAAGTATTTTTTAGAAAAGGAGTGCCCTAAAGGAAAGCCGATCAAGCCAAATTTTCTCACGCTTGCTGCAACTTACTAGCCAACCATTCAATGAAAAGAACCAATCCAATGCCAAAAAAGAAAGCACCGATGGCCCATCCCAGTTGAGGATCGAGGCCCACTTGGGTCAAATACTCCCCAGGAAGAATGTTTTCCGTAAGAAAAGGGACCTCTTTTCCGCTTGAGGAAGTTCTCCAAGAAGTGACCTGTTTCCAAGGCCACAATTCATTCACAGAGCCCAGCATAAATCCTGAAAGCAAGCCAATGGTAGCGGCATGAAAGCGGCGCAACAAGAAGGCAACCACTCTACTGAAGGAGAGAATCCCCACGAGACAGCCTGAAGCAAATAGGGCTAAAGTAATAAAGTCTTTATCCAACACTGCCTGAAGGATGCGCTCGTATTGTCCTAGAATCAACAACACAAAGCTCCCACTGATTCCTGGCAAAATCATCGCACAAATCGCGATGGCTCCCGCCACAAAAGTAAACCAATAGTCATTCGGAGTGGTGGTTGGAGGCAAGTTGGTCACCCACCAAGCAAAGGCAGTACCTATTGCAATGGAAACAATGACAACCAAATTCCATTTTTTGATTTCTTTTAAAATCAAAAAGGCACTCACTAAAATCAGTCCACTAAAGAAAGACCATAAAGGAATGGGGTGCTCATCCATCAAGTAGGTAATCACGCGAGAAAGGGCGAAAATACTCGTCATAATGCCAAGCACTAAGCTGAGCAAGAAATTGCCATTCAATCGGAGATAGAATTCCTTGATTTGGAAGGATTTCAATAGCTTCAAATTGTCTAGATTAAAGGCATTGATGCTATCCAAGAGCTCCTGATAAATTCCAGCAATCAGTGCTATCGATCCTCCAGATACTCCGGGAACAATATCTGCTGCGCCCATTGCAAGACCCTTGAGGTAAGTTAATCCGTATTTGTTGAGTTGGTTCATCGTAAAAAAGAAAGGCTGAGAGAAGAATCGATCAGCCTTTATGGGTTAGGGTGGTTTTAAATCTTAATTTCTCCTAGAAAGTGGTCAAAGGTATCGCCTCGAAGACCCAATCGGATAGTTTCCAAAGGAATTACTTCTGAAGGACTGATATTTCCTAGGTTCACATTGGCTCCAAGCAATTTGATAAACCACACTTGTTGTGATTTTTGGGGTGCCTCCCAGATGATTTTATCTTCCGGTACTTGCGTCAAAATCTCTTCCACAAGTCCTTGGCGTACTTCACCAGAATCACGGAAGAGACCTACGTTACCGCCTTCACGCGCTTCGCCAATCACCTTCCAAGCACCTGCGCTCAGTTCCGTTTGCATCTGCTCGATCCACTTGTAGGGAGGAATGATCTTCGCGGCATCCTTGGATCCTACTTCAGAAAGGACCGTCACTTGCTTGGCAAGCTCGTGGATAAATTCACATTTTTTATCGTGGTTGAGGGAAATAGACCCATCCGATACCTCTGCATAGCGAAGTCCAAAGGTGTCCAATACTCTCCGGTAGTCGTCAAATTGTCCACGTACAATAAAGGCCTCAAACAAGGTTCCTCCAAAATACACTGGGATCCCGGCTTCCTGATAGACCGCAATTTTCTCTTTCAGGCGCTTGGTGACGTAGGAAGTGGCCCAGCCAAACTTCACAATATCTACGAAGTCGGCGCAGCTGTCCACAAAGTCTTCTGTTTCCCGTAGGCTAAGACCCTTGTCCATGGCCATGGTAAATCCCGTGTTACGAGGCTTTTCAGTCCGTACAGGGAGATTCTTCAGCACGTAATTCATTTGCTAGGTTTTAAGGTGTTGAGCGGGGATTTTCATCCCGAAACTGGGCAATGATCTTGTAGACGGCCTTTTGCTTTTGCAATTCTGGCATCAACTCATACAGGATCGTATGCCTATCAAAGTCCAAAGTTAATGCATTTTCCAAATATGTGAAGGCTTCCTTGTATTTCCCCATTTTGATCAAGTAGACCACCAGGCGGTAGTACAGCTCAGCCTCCTCGGGCAATTCTTCGATCCCTTCACGGACTACATCGATGGCTTCTTCAAACCTATTTTGCTCAAAATAAATAATGGACAAGTTTACGTAGGCCTCCATAATCCCTGGCTCCAGGTTGATGGCCTCTTCGTAGGCATCGGAACTAGCCTGCATGTTGCCCAGGTTAAATTCCGCATCAGCCAAGCCTAACCAGTAGTTGGCATTGTCCTTGTTGAGGTGGATGGCTTTCTTGAAATAATGGATGGCTTCAAAAAATTTCTCTTTTTTCAACATGCACATCCCCAATCCAAACCAGGCATCGTCGTATTCCTCATCCAGTTTGGCGGACTTTTTAAAGTATTTGAATGCCTCGTCTACCTTGCCCAACTTCTCGTAGGCGGCACCCATGTAGCAGCAGTTTTCTGCATTGGCTCCCTCGCAGTTGATCGTATTTTGGTAGGCTTCTAAGGCTCCTTCAAAATCCTGGGTATTCATCAGGGAATTGCCCATGTTGAAGTAGGCCGAGGCAAAGGCATCGTCAATGATTAGGGCATATTCGTAGGCTTTGATCGCCTCCTCAAATCGACCCAAGCGATTGTATACTACGCCCAGGTTGTACCAAGCACCTGCGGAATAGGGATCTTGGTCTATAAATTCCTGGTAAAAGTCCAGAATCTCGTCAAATGACCCCTCTTCTTCGGTGATCATGGCCAACTGGAACAAGGCGTCCTCGTGGTTGATTCGGTTCTTTACGGCCTCTTTGAAGTAAAAACTAGCCTTGGTGTTGTCTCCTTTGGCACGAAACAAGTTGCCCAAGGAATAATACACCTCTGCCTTGTCCTCTGCCATGGGCAGGTAATTTTCGAGCAAGTCGATTCCCTCTTGAAAATTGCCCGCCAAAATCTGGGCATTGGCTAAGGCCAATACAATGTCTTCGTTGTTGGGAGAAAGGTTGTTGAGCTGCTCCAAAATCTCCAATCCCTCATCCAACTCATCGTTGAAAATAAGGCACTGAGCTTTCTGGAGACGGATTTCCACAGAAAAGGGAAACTTTTCCAAGGCATATTCTGAAGCACGAAGTGCCTTTAAAAATTTTTGCTGGTCAAAGTAAAATCGGATGATGTCCTCCAATTCCTCCTCTTCGAAATACAGGTCCATGTTGGACTTTAGGGAGTCCTCAAATCGCTCAACGAGTTTTTTGTCTTCTTCCCAGTCGTGGTCGTGATCTCCGGTCATTCGGTCGTGCTAAGATTGTTTTAAGATACCAAAATTTTGGTTTTCCTAAAACTTAAGGTGATTTTTTCCTGTTTTTAGTGTCCTTCAAAAATTCAATTTTTTTGAAAGCCGAACTACTTCAACGCTGCCCGCAGAAAATAAGTTTATTCCTGCGTTTTTGCCCAGTTCATGGTGTCCTGCAGTTCTCGGTAACGGAACTGTAGGTAGCGCTCCACCTTTTGGTTGCTGTAACGCGTTTTACGCTGTGCATTTCGTGCCACGGAAGCGGTCATCGGCAAGTTCTTTCCTACCATCCGGGCAAGCATTTTTAGGATGGGGAAGCCCCAAGAAATCAACCCATTGGGCAAACTCCTTTTCGGAACGGATCCCCCAAATGCCTGAGCAGCCTGCTGAAAAAATGCCTGGTAGGGAATGCTTTCCTTAGACAGTACAAATCGCTCGCCCCAAGCATCTTTTTCAACCAGTGCTCGCGTAATCGCGGCAACATCCCGCACATCGATGTAGTTGAGATTGCCGGCAGGGAAAAAGGGCGTGCCATTCAAGACCACCTGATACAGGGCCCCACTACTGCGTGCATAGGCGAGTTTGCCCAAAACCACGGCTGGATTGACCACCAACACCTGCAATCCTTCCTGCTCCCCTCGCCAAACTTCCAGTTCAGCCTGGTACTTGGAAAGTGCATAGGCAGTTTGGTCAGGCGCATCCACCCAAGTGGAGGTTTCATCGTATTCTTCTTGGTCCGGAACTTGGCCCAAGGCGGCTACCGAACTCACATAGACTAGTTTGGACACACCTGCAGTGATCATTGCATTGACCACATGGGCAGTACCCTGCTGATTTACTTCAAAAAGGGATTTTTTATCCTGGGGTAAGAAAGACACCTTCCCAGCCGCATGAATCACTAGATCCATTCCTTCCAGGGCTTCCAGCAAGGAATTGAAATCCAAAATATCTCCTTGATGCCAGTGAATGGACAGGTCCTGAAGACCCAAAGCAGACAGGTCAGAACCTTCCCGCTTGAGCCCATGAATTGTCCCCAAGGAGCTAAAAGCCCTTGCCAATTCACTGCCCACTAGTC
>JAXISU010000058.1:0-8439 GCA_034680425.1 Cyclobacterium sp. | reverse complement strand
CCACCTTACGGCGATGTGTGGCATCACTTACGAAAGCTCGCCTACACTACCCATCCCTACCGCTGGCCTACCATTGGCGAAAACTTGGGAGACATTGAAGGATACACTCGTGAGATGATCTGGGAATTTTACCAGGAGCATTACCATCCCGGCAATGCGATCTTGGTGGTGGCAGGGGATGTAACCCAAAAGGAAGTCGCCCGCCTGGCACAAAAATGGTTTGGACCTATTCCTTCCAAAAGCAGAAAGGCCTTGCAGATCGCATCCGAACCTACTCAAACGGAAAAGAGATACCTAGCCATTCAAGCCAAGGTGCCCACCGATGCGCTTTACAAGACCTTCAAAATGCCAGCTAAGGGAACTGAAGGTTATTTGGAGGCTGACCTACTCAGTGACTTGTTGGGCGGGGGAAAATCTTCTCCCCTTGAACAGCAATTGGTAAAGAATGGAAAAATCTTTGCTTCGGTAGGCGCCTACATCACAGGATCTGTAGATCCCGGACTGCTTGTGTTTTCTGGAAAAATGGAACAAGGTGTGGGTGCAAAAGAAGCAGAAGCCGCATTAGATGCTCTATTGAAGGAATTTCTGCAAAAAGAGATCTCGGATTCTTCACTCCAAAAAATCAAGAATCAGTCCGAAGCTATGAAGACCTACGAATCGATTCAATTGCTCAATCGAGCCATGAATTTGGCCTACTATGCACATTTAGGGGATCCTGCCTTATATTGGCAAGAATTTGAAGAAAAGGCTTCCTGCCAAGCGGAACAGCTTTCCACTTGGGCCAAACGATTGCTGCAGGAGGATCAAGCATCCGTTTTGTATTACCAATCGACTACCTCATGACACCATTTCGAATAGGCTTTGGCTACGACGTACATCAGTTGAGTGAAACCCATGAATTTTGGTTGGGAGGCATTCGCGTTCCCCACAGCAAAGGTGCAGTGGGCCATTCGGATGCCGATGTGCTCATCCACGTGATTTGCGACGCGCTCCTTGGAGCAGCCAACATGCGAAACATTGGCTACCATTTTTCGGACAAAGACCCCAAATACAAGGGAATCGATAGCAAACTCCTCCTAAAAGAGGTGATGGGAATGATTCGTGGCGCAGGCTACGAAGTTGGAAACCTAGACAGCACCGTCTGTCTTCAAGTTCCCAAGCTCAATCCACACATTCCAGACATGAAGGCTTGCCTAGCAGCGGTGATGGGTGTCGAGGAAGATGCGATTTCCATCAAAGCCACGACTTCTGAGCACTTGGGATTTGTAGGAAGAGAAGAAGGCATATCCGCCTATTGCACCGCATTGATTTACAAGGTATGAATCAGCCCAAGGTAAAAATCATCACCACCGAAGACGGTTCCCATTCGTTGTACCACGAAGAGCTTCAAGAAACCTACCACAGCTTTCATGGAGCCTACCGCGAATCCATTCACGTATTCATGTTGTACGGATTGGATTCCTGGCTCGCACGTAATCCCAATAAATTCCCCATTCGGGTATTTGAAGTAGGATTTGGCACAGGTCTGAATGCCTGGCTCGCATTGGTTTGGGCTGAGCATAACCAGGTTCCCGTACTCTACCATAGCATCGAACCATTTCCGCTACCTGCTGAAGTGTATTCCCAGCTCAACTATACGGAGCACGACCACGGCATCTGGCATTACCATAAGTATTTTCAAGCGCTGCACGAACTCCCATGGAACGAGGGAGGGCCTGTTTCCGAGTATTTCAATTTCAAGAAGGACTACACGACACTAGAAGAAGCCGATTTGTATCCTGCCGATATAGTTTTTTATGACGCCTTTGCTCCGAGCAAGCAGCCAGAGCTTTGGAAAAAAGAGGCGTTGGCACCTGTGGTGGATGCCATGCGTCCAGGAGGGGTTTTTACCACCTACTGTGCCATGGGCCAATTGAAACGGGATTTAAAAGATTTGGGACTCGAGGTAGAAACCCTACCTGGCCCTCCTGGCAAAAAAGAAATGACTCGGGCTTGGAAGGGAATGTAGTCGACAGTCCACGGACGACAGTTGACAGCCGATTTGAAGTGGAATCAAGTTTAGCATCCAAATTTTAATACTTTTTTCTTTTCCAAAGCGCAATTTACTGTAGACTGTGGACGGTTATCCGCTAACATTTTAAACCTTCAACTAAATAATGTCGAATGTTGAACGCCGATTGAAGAATGAAGAAGTGGAAAACTAGTCTCTAGTGTCAGCAGGCAACTAGTCTAATCTCTTGGCTCTTGGTTCTTGCTTCTCGGCTCATGTATCTTGTCAGCATTTCGGCTCTTTCTTCTTCCAAATGCCCAACTTCGAATAATGAGGAAAGAAGAGATCAGACCAGTATCGACTGTGGACAGTGGACCGTTAGCTGATGACTATTTAAGTCGTGCTATTGGCGTTCGTGCTCCCTTGGTCACTTGATCGAGTTCACAGAGGATTTCGGCATCGAGCGGAAGATATAGGTCCACTCGGGAACCGAATTTGATAAAGCCAAACTCTTCGCCTTGCTGAAGCACAGACCCTTTGTCCACATACCACTTGATCCGTCGAGCCAAGGCTCCTGCAATTTGACGAACCATCATCGTATTTCCCTTGGCATCGCGGAGTACCATGGAAGTGCGTTCGTTTTCCGTACTGGACTTGGGATGCCATGCCACTAGGTATTTGCCAGGATGGTATTTGAAGTAGTCCACAGTCCCTTGAATCGGGGAGCGATTCACGTGGACATTGATGGGAGACATAAATATGGAAACTTGCTTGCGCTTCTCCTTGAGGAATTCTTCTTCGAAAGCCTCCTCAATCACCACCACTTTTCCATCTGCTGGAGCAAAGACAATTCCCTCCTCTTGAGGCGCCTCGAAAATTGGATTTCTAAAAAATTGAAGAATAATCAAGTAAAGAAGAATGCTTACACCCAAAGACAGGTTGAAGAGCAGCCTTTCTTCTGGAAGAAAGTAGTAGAGCAAATAGTTGGCAAGTGAAAGCACTAAGAGCATCCAAAACAACAGGGTTCTTCCTTCTTTATGTATTGTCATCATATCCAGCTGGTTAAGACGTCAGCACTATCCTAAAATAGGGCCTAGACTCGAATCCCTTGCATGAAAAAGGGCGTGGAGAAAATTCCCCACGCCCAAAGTTATCATTTTTTAGGAAAAATCGAGTTAGAACCCTCCACGATAGGTGTAGGTTTGTGCTACTTTGTCGATTGCGACGATGTAAGCAGCGATTCGCATCGGCACATTGTACTTAATGGAAGCCTGATAGACATTATCAAACGCATCTTTCATAATTCGGTCTGAGCGTCTATTCACACGATCGGCAGTCCATTTGTAGCCTAGTCGGTTTTGAACCCACTCAAAGTAGGAAACGGTAACCCCACCGGCATTCGCCAAAATATCAGGTACAGCCATAATTCCTTTTTCATTCAAAATTGCATCTGCCTTGGCCGAGGTAGGGCCATTGGCACCTTCTACGATCAGTTTGGCTTTGATTTGGTCCGCATTGGCGATGGTGATCACATCCTCTACTGCCGCGGGTACCAATACATCCACTTGCAAGGTGAGAAGATCACCTGCATTCTCCATCTTATCTCCACCAGTATAGCCTTCCAAGGTTCCATTATTGCCATCACGGTAAGCAATCGCCTCCACTACATTGATGCCTTTTTCATTGTAAAAAGCGCCTGTATGATCGGAAATCGCTACCACCTTTAGCCCTCTCTCTTCCAGAAGACGAGCAGCCCAGCTACCTACGTTTCCAAAACCCTGTACTGCACACGTAGCGGTAAATGGATTGATTTTCAATTTTTGCATCGCTGCCAGTGCGGATACCATTACCCCACGACCTGTGGCTTCCGTACGCCCCAAGGAACCTCCTAACACCAAGGGCTTGCCTGTTACCACTGCTGGAATAGTCATCCCATGTGCCTTGGAGTATTCGTCCATCAACCAGGCCATTTCTCTAGGTCCAGTACCCATATCTGGTGCAGGAATATCCTTGTCCGGACCAATTACATCGATCATGGACATGGTGTAGGCACGAACCAATCGTTCGATTTCACCTTTTGACATTTCGCGGGGATTGCAGCGCACACCTCCTTTTGCTCCACCGTAGGGAATATCTACTACTGCACACTTCCAGGTCATCCAAGCGGCTAGTGCCCTTACCTCATCCAAATGCACGTCAGGAGCGAAGCGAATTCCTCCTTTGGCAGGTCCAAGAATGTTGGAATGGATGACACGGATACCCTCAAAAACTTGAATTTTCCCATTATCCATGGTGATAGGAAGGGAAACAATCACCTGCTTGGCAGGATTCTTTAGCACATTGTACACTTCATCAGAAAGTCCGAGTTTCTCGGCTGCGATGTTGAATCTCTCCATCATGGACTCCAAAGGATTCTCTCTATCCTTTATCGGTGCCGGTTCTATGTAAGCCATATTGGGTTATTAAGTAGTAAACTGGATAGCAAATTTAAGCAGATTTTTAATTGCTCGGCTTAGAATTAACAGATTTTCAAAAATGCGGTGATAAACGGCGCAGAAAGTAACAATCCGTCAAAACGGTCCATAAATCCACCATGTCCTGGAAGCACAGATCCCGAGTCTTTGATCTCGATCGAGCGCTTAAATAGGGACTCAATCAAATCCCCATAGGTACCTGCAATAATGATGATTCCTGCGATGACGAGCCACTTCCAATCTTCGAGCACCACAAAGAATTGGGAAAGCACAAATGCAACCGCAATCGCTGAAAATGCTCCTCCTAAAAACCCTTCCCAGGACTTTTTGGGTGACACCCGTTCAAAAAGTTTAGTTTTCCCGAACCGCGTTCCCGCAAAATAGGCCCCCGTATCGCTGGCCCATAAAATGAGAAGGCAGCCCACAAGTATCTCGTAATGGTACACGGCATCCACGGAAAATACCGCCAAATTCAAAAGGGAAAAAGGTACAGCTACATAAAAAATTCCCAAGTAAGTGTAGGCTACTCCAGTAAATGGCTTTTTATCCGTTTTTTTATAAAGCTTGATAAAGAAGGTCAAAGAAACCAGCGGAAAAATCAGGTAGAGGTATTCATGGGGCAAGCGCTCCTTTTCCACCATGAAGGTGAGGGCAAAAATCAAAAGCCCCAGGATCGTACCAAAACTCTTCAAGGGAAGCATCCCATCTAGGCCTGAAAGCTTGTAAAACTCCATTTGAGAGAATCCCAAAATTCCAGCAAAAATCAAGAAAGACGTCCAATCAGAATAGATGAGTGCTGCCAAGACCAGCACCCCGCCCACCAAAGCCGTAATGGCCCGCTGTGCCAGATTGCTGTACTTGTTGATATTAAAACGTGATCTCATGCTGAATCAGTTGAAGTGCGTAAAGCGTTTGGTCAGTGGGAACAAGCACCTCATAGGTACCTATAACCTGATAGATGGATTCTTTTTTGTTGAGTACAAAAGCAGCCACCCCCTTGTCTTCCAAAACTCCCTTCACAATTTCCACTCGAATTTGATTTTGATCTTCAAACACTTTGGTCCAGTTTTTCATCCTTCCCCCGATTGACTTTTTTAAAATAAAGGAATCCAAGGATAAGAACCAAGAAACCAACCAAAGCAGCTGGGTAGGATACGGTATCTGTGGCTTGGACATCTAGGTCAATGAACCCTTGATTCGAACCATAAACCAGCAATAGTGTCAGGGCATTGTTGAGAATGTGACCCAGAATTGGATAAAATAAGCTCCCGGTGTAATGGTAGAGGTACCCAAATAGGGCTCCCAAAAACAACCTTGGAAGAAATCCGAAAAATTGAGCATGAATGGCAGAGAAAATGAAGGCTGTCACCCAAATTCCCCAATGTGGAGAACGAAAGTATACTTGCATTTTGGGCTGAATCAAACCTCTAAAGAATAGTTCCTCTCCCACCCCTGCAAATACGCCAATGACTAAAATTCCGGTGAGCAACTCGGGAATGGATTGAAAATCTGTCAAAAATACGGTGAGTTCCATGAGCTGCGTTTCCATTTCACGCATCCATTGTTCGACTCCTGAGAGAAATTCAGGCAGAACCATCTGTGAATTCCAATACATCAGCAACCCATTGAAAAGCATTCCTCCTACCGTCATTGCAGTCACTAAAGCAAGATTTTTACTACTTACGCGTGCCCGTTGTTTGGCCCAGTTTAGGTTTGCTTTTTCTAAAAAACGGATAATAATCCAAGTGGCTACCCAAAATCCAAGCCCTGAACCTATTCCTTGGGTGAATAACAAAGCCATGCGGCCATTCGGGATGTCGTAATTGCCACTTACAAGGCTCATCATATCCTCCATGCTTACCTGAAACAAAAAAGGAACAACAGCTAAAGAAAGGCCTTGAAGCAGCACTAAGGTTCCAAATGCCACTAAAGTGATGACTACCAGTGACAATAACCAGTTCTTTCGGGTGGCTATTTCAGCCTGAGTTTCGTAAATCTCCATAATTGGGCTAAATTTACACGAAATTTAGAATGTCAAGTGGTAAAGATTGGAAATATAGCGTTGGGTGACTTCCCTCTCCTGCTCGCCCCCATGGAAGATGTGAGTGACCCTCCTTTCCGTGCGGTATGCAAGCAAAACGGAGCTGATTTGATGTACACGGAGTTTATCAGTTCCGAAGGACTCATTCGAGACGCTGCCAAAAGCGTGCAAAAACTGGATGTTTACGACTACGAACGACCCGTTGGTATCCAGATTTTCGGAGCGGAAATTGAATCCATGCGCGAAGCTGCTGCCATCGCAGAAGCTGCTGGACCAGACATTTTGGACATCAATTACGGATGTCCTGTGCACAAAGTCGCCTGCAAGGGTGCAGGTGCAGGCATCTTACTGGACATTGACAAGATGGTGTCCATGACCGCAGAAATCGTGAAGCGGGTCAACCTCCCTGTTACTGTAAAAACTAGGCTAGGCTGGAGTCATGATACGATTCGAATTGTGGAAGTAGCCGAGCGTCTTCAGGACGTGGGAATTCAAGCCATCTCCATCCATGCCCGTACGCGCCAGCAAATGTACAAGGGGGAGGCCGATTGGTCTTACCTAAATCTTGTCAAAGACAATCCTAGACTCCACATCCCTGTGTTTGGAAATGGGGACATCGACAGCCCTGAAAAAGCTGCCAAATACCGAGCTAAATACAATGTGGATGGCATGATGGTAGGCAGAGCCTCTATCGGGTATCCTTGGATCTTCAATGAAATCAAGCATTTCTTCGCTACGGGCGAAAAACTCGCAGCTCCTGACTTGACGGAACGAATTGCAGTCACCAAAAAGCACCTTGATTTTTCCATCGAGTGGAAAGGTGAAAAGCAAGGGATTTTGGAAATGCGTAGGCACTACACCAACTACTTTAGAGGCATGCCCAACTTCAAACCCTTCCGAACAGAGATGGTAACTGCAGAAAGCTATGCTGAAGTTTTGTCGATTTTGGATCGGGTACAAGAAACCTATGCCGACTACGAATTTCAACCCCTCTAAGAACCGATCATCCTTGTTTCCAAGTAAGCACTCAGAAACACAGGGCTATTCTAGTTCAAACTAAGTTTCTTTGCCTCCAAAACCCCAGGAATGTCCTCTCCTACCTCTGAAAATTCGCTCAAAAATTGGTCCCTACTGGTGATCCTCACCTTGATCTGGGGCAGCTCCTTTATTTTGATTAAAAGAGGCCTGGAAGTATTTTCTCCCGGTGAAGTGGGTGCTTACCGAATGGTGGCAGCAGCAAGTTTACTGCTCCCTTTATCGCTTCCCCGGATCAAGCAACTCAGCAAAACACAGGTAAAAAATTTACTGGTTACTGGCTTGTTGGGAAGTTTTATTCCTGCTTTCCTATTTCCGATCGCTCAGACACAATTGAGCAGTTCGCTTACGGGTGTACTGAATGCGCTTACTCCGCTTTTTGTGGTCTTGGTGGGCGCACTTTTCTTCAACACTTCCATCACCAAAAGAAACGGATTAGGCTTAGTGATCGCCTTTTTGGGTGTTTTAATCCTGGTCACCTTCAAGGAAGGAGGAGGATGGGACTCCTTAACTGATATCAATGCTTATGCGTTGTATGTAATTGCTGCCTGCATCTGTTACAGCATCAATTTGCACTTCATCAAGGCCCGATTTACCAAACTCAAGTCCATCGAAATCTCTTCGATTTCCCTGCTGATGATTCTTCCTTTGGCCTTGCTTTACTTGTTTGCAGGCACGGATTTTTCCTACAAAATGGCTACACATCCTCGGGCTTGGGAGGCACTGGGCTACGTCACCATCTTGGGTATGGTGGGTACGGCTTCTGCCTTGATTCTATTCAATATCATGATCAAGAGCGCGAGCCCATTTTTTGCTAGCTTAGTGACCTACACCATCCCTATTGTCGCCATTCTTTGGGGCGTTTTGGATGGAGAAGTACTCCTTTTGGGACATTACCT
>JAXISU010000057.1:0-8523 GCA_034680425.1 Cyclobacterium sp. | reverse complement strand
TCGCAAAAGGACCTTACGATGGGCACCTGGAGCATAGCATCACAGATGCCTTTTGCGCGCGATTGGAAGCAAATATCCACTTCCAGCCGGACCTGTACCTCTGGAGCCACAAGCGCTGGAGAGTGTAAGCCCGCAGGTTCCAGTGCGAGAATGGACTTCCTCTAATTTTTAGAGAACAAGTTCGAACTGGGAGCAGTTGAATAAACTAATTTCACTTACAGATTTAGGCTGGATACATGGGTAATGGCTTGCAGTCTTGCTACTTTTATCTTGCTACTTGATACTAAAAATGGATTACCTCAAGGAACTCAATTCCGAACAAAGACAAGCTGTAGAACATACAGACGGCCCTGTGATGATCATTGCGGGTGCAGGATCTGGCAAGACGCGGGTACTCACCTACCGGATTGCCCACCTCATCTATGCCAAAGGGGTGGATGCCTTCAACATCCTGTCACTCACCTTTACCAACAAAGCGGCGAGCGAGATGAAGCACCGCATTGAAAAATTGGCAGGCCTAGAGGCTCGGAATACCTGGATGGGTACCTTTCACTCCGTTTTTGCTAAAATCTTGCGGGTAGAATCCGACAAACTAGGCTATCCCTCCAACTTCACTATTTACGATACCGACGACTCCAAATCCCTGATCCGAACTTTGGTGAAGGAACTACGCCTCGACGACAAGGTGTACAAACCGAGCGTAGTCCTTTCCCGGATTTCTGGTGCAAAAAACAGGCTCATTTCCTGGCAAACCTACCAAAACGATCCCTTTGTGAAGGCGGATGACGAAGCGGCCCTTCGCCCTCGGATGGGGGAAATTTACCAGCGCTACCAAGAAAGATTGTTCAAAGCCGGAGCCATGGACTTTGACGACCTACTCTTCAATACCAACGTGCTCTTCCGGGATCACCTCGAAGTACTCAACAAGTACCAGCAGCGCTTCAAATACGTGATGGTGGACGAGTTTCAGGATACCAACATTTCCCAATACCTAATCACCAAAAAACTGGCGGCAGTACACCAAAACATCTGCGTGGTAGGTGACGATGCCCAAAGTATCTATGCTTTTCGCGGAGCGGATATTCAAAACATCCTGAATTTCGAGAAAGACTACCCAGACTTGTTTGTGGTGAAACTGGAGCAAAACTACCGCTCCACCAAGACCATCGTGGAAGCAGCCAACTCCATAATTGACAAGAACAAGGCCCAACTCAAAAAGGTGGTATGGACCTCCAACCCAGAGGGAGACCTGATCGAACTATTCAAAGCTTCCTCCGATAATGAGGAGGGACGAATCGTGGCTAACACCATTTTTGAGGAGAAAAATAACAAGCAACTCAGCAATAGCGATTTTGCGATTCTCTACCGCACCAACTCCCAGTCAAGATCCATGGAGGAGGCTTTGCGGAAACTCAACTTGACCTACAAAATCGTAGGAGGACTCTCATTCTACCAACGAAAAGAGATCAAGGACCTCATGGCCTACCTCCGCTTTGCCGTCAACCCGGCCGACGAAGAGGCCTTTAAGCGCATTATCAACTATCCCAAAAGAGGGATTGGAGATAGTTCAGTCGAAAAAATCCTCGTTTCTGCCTACGAACACGACATTCCCCTCTGGGATGTGGTGCAAAATGCGCACAGCTTTCTAGGTGGACGTGCGGGTGTATCCGTGGATGACTTTTCAACGATGATCAAGGCTTTTCAAATCGAAATCGAACGCAAAGACGCTTTCGAAGCCGCGAGTTCGGTAGCCAAACAGAGTGGTTTGCTTCGTGAACTTTACGAAGACAAGACCATCGAAGGGCTCAACCGCTACGAAAACGTGCAGGAATTGCTCAATGCAATCAAGGAATATGTGGACAATCCCGAAAACGAAGACAAAAGTCTGGGTGCCTTCCTCCAGGAAATTGCCCTACTCACCGACAACGATCAGGACAAAAGCCAAACCGATGCCATCACCCTGATGACCATCCACGCCTCCAAAGGCTTGGAGTTTAAACAGGTGTTTGTGGTCGGCATGGAAGAAGATCTTTTCCCCTCTCAGATGATGATGCAGAGTCGGGAAGACTTGGAAGAGGAACGCCGGCTCTTTTATGTGGCCTCCACCCGTGCCATGGAAAAACTGTACCTCAGCTATGCACTCACCCGCTACCGTTTTGGGCGCTTGCTCAATTGCGAGCCCAGCAGGTTTTTGGAGGAGGTCAACCCCGCCATGCTGAAGGTCACCAAGCGCCTTTCAGCCACCCGTGACATGCCAGGAGCTTTTCGTAAAGACGGCCCTCCTGGGGCTGCAGGATTTATTGGCATCAAAAAACAACCCGAGACACGGCTACCTACAGCCATGAATGTGCATACTCCCAGTCCAGACTTCAAACCTAGCAATACAAATGGGCTCAAAGAAGGGCAACTGGTGGAACATCCAAAGTTTGGATTTGGGAAGGTTCAAAAAATTGAAACCGAAGGACTTAACAAAAAAGCCACCATTCAATTTGAACATTTTGGGGAGAAAACTTTATTGCTTAGCTTTGCCAAGCTCAGAATTATAGACTAATCACCTATTCTCCTACTAGTGGTGATTTTTTGTTACCTTTTACAAGGCAAAAACGAGGAGAAGCCATGGAGCCTAAGGATTTAGAAAAACAACAACTTATTTTGAAAGAATACGGAAAGAATATCCAACAATTGGTGCATCATGTGACCGGGATTGAAGATCGCGAACGTCGTACGCAAAGCGCCTACACGATCGTAGAGATCATCAAGCAACTCAACCCTACTGTCAAGCAGGAAAACGACCAGAAGCTTTGGGACGACTTATACATCATGTCCAACTTTACCTTGGATATTGACGGGCCTTTTCCCATGCCTGAAAAAGAACTACTTGGCAAAAAACCACAGCCTGTGGGTTATCCAAAAGGTCAAATCAAGTTCAAACACTACGGCAGAAACATTGAAAAGCTAATCGAAAAGGCCATCGAAATCGAGAACGACGAAGAGCAGGAAAATGCCATCATCTACATCGGTCAGCTGATGCGAAGCTTCCACTCCACTTGGAACCGAGACAATTTTGACGACGGCATCATCCTAGATGATATCAAGACCCTGTCCAAAGGAAAGCTTCATATCGATTTGGAAAAAGTACGGGAAAATGCCCTCTTTGAATCCAACACCCGCAGAGATTTCAAAATCCCTCACATCGAGGAGGAACATTCCAAAAAGAAAAACAACAACCACGGAAAGAAATTCCGCCCAAGCCACAAAAAACGAAGATAAGCACATGGCATCTTTTAGAGTAGAAGGTGGGCACCGCCTGAAGGGGGAGATCATTCCTCAGGGTGCAAAAAACGAAGCATTGCAGATCCTTTGTGCCGTGCTCTTGACTTCCGAGAAGGTCACCATCCACAAACTCCCAAACATCCGCGATGTCAACAAGCTCATCGAGCTACTTTCTGACATGGGCGTGAAGGTGCAGAAGCTAGCACCAGAATCCTATACCTTTCAAGCGGATGAAGTCAACCTCGCTTACTTAGAAACCCAAGATTTTCTCAACAAGGCCTCTGCGCTTCGTGGATCGGTGATGATTCTTGGTCCCTTATTGACTCGCTTTGGTACAGGTAAACTATCCAAGCCAGGAGGAGACAAGATCGGCCGCCGTCGCATGGATACTCACTTCTTTGGCTTCCAAAAGTTGGGTGCCGAGTTTCACTACGATGCCAAAAATGAGATCTTCCACATCGATGGCAAAAACCTCAAAGGCACCTACATGCTTTTGGATGAAGCATCCGTAACCGGTACCGCCAATATCGTGATGGCCGCAGTGATGGCCGAAGGCAAGACCACCATCTACAACGCAGCTTGCGAACCCTACTTGCAGCAGCTTTGCGACATGCTCAACCGCATGGGCGCCAAGATCACTGGCGTGGGATCCAACCTCCTCCACATCGAAGGGGTCAAGACCCTTGGAGGCACAACGCACACGCTGCTTCCTGACATGATCGAGATCGGTTCCTTCATCGGATTGGCCGCCATGACCCAGTCTGAAATCACCATCAAAGATTGTCAAATCCACCGCTTGGGCATCATCCCGGACACCTTCCGACGCATGGGCATCCAGTTGGAGTTTAGAGGAGATGACATCTTTGTGCCTGCACAACAACACTACGAAATCGAAACTTTTATCGATGGCTCCATCCTCACAGTGGCAGATCAGATCTGGCCTGGCTTCACGCCTGACCTCCTGTCCATCATCTTGGTGACGGCCACTCAGGCGAAGGGAACCGTACTCGTGCACCAAAAAATGTTTGAATCCCGCTTGTTCTTCGTGGACAAGTTGATCGACATGGGCGCGCAGATCATCCTCTGCGACCCACACCGCGCTACAGTCATCGGATTGGACCGCAAGTACCCGCTTCGTGGCATCAAGATGACCTCTCCAGACATTCGTGCAGGGGTTTCCCTTTTGATTGCAGCGATGTCTGCCAATGGGACTTCCGTAATCGACAACATCGAGCAAATCGACCGCGGCTACCAAAACATCGACGAGCGCCTCAATGCGTTGGGTGCCAAAATCACCCGCATTGATTAAAAGGTAATTTTCCTGCGGCTCCAACAATACCCTTTCTAGAATACCCCAAAAAATCAAAATAATTTTTTGGGGTATTTTCATTTTTAATTGAACTTAGTCGTGCTGTAAAAATCAAAAAAATTCTTATTTTCATTAATTGGATTTTCTTCAAATTATTGAATTCCTGTAAGTTGAAATGACCATAACAAAGCAAAGCCATCTAACGCATTTTACTCATGAAAAAAATTTACATTTTATTTATTGTTCTCTTTTTTAGTCAAAATGTCCTTTTGAAAGCACAGACTCAAACAGATTTAAATATGGTGGCATCTGCTGAGTTAAAAAAAGCAGAGGCTGAGATGTCTTTAGTTTTCAATAAAATTTTAAAAATCTATTCAGAAGATAAGGTGTTTATTACAAACCTTAAAAAATCACAGCAAGCATGGTTAGAATTCAGATCAATAGAATTGCAAGTAATGTTTCCAGAAAGAGAACCTGGATATTATGGCAGTGTACATTCTATGTGTCTAAGTAACTATTTGGTTCAATTAACAAATGAAAGAACCAAAAAATTAACCACCTGGATTATCGGTACAGTGGAAGGAGATGTCTGCTCTGGAACCCTCAAATGGGATAATTAATGAAATGTCCAGTGAATTTTCAATAGTCTAAAAATTTAAAAAAAATGAATAAATTCATTAAGTATATTCAAATCATAACTTTTCTAACATTTCTTTTTTCTTGTGATGCTTTAAACAGGAAAGAAGAAGTTACTTTAACCTATCTAATTAAGAATAACGACTTGTTATATACCAGAGAACCTGGTTTGTCGCTTCTAAAGGAATTTCCAAGAATTAAAGTAGAAACTACAGTTACAAATACTAGTAACTATGGAGGAGTCTTTAAATTTTATGCTACAATTTCCTCTCAAGGTAATGTTCTTAGTTTTTCTGAAGAACAATACATTGCATCAGGGCAAACAATAACCTTTTCGCAAACAAAGGAAATAGACCATTATAGTTTTCAAGCAAATGTTAAGGTTGACAATTGGGGCATAACACCCCCAACAAAAGTTCTAACCAAGGGGGAATAAATCAGTTTAAAGACTATTTTTTTCAGAATTTAAAAAACCAGATTTTACAATTTTTTGTCATTACTTGGAAGGGAAGATTTTTTCAAAATATTTGTACTAGACATCTGACGAAAGATTTTATTTTTCCGACTGATTAAAAGTCCTATCCTTTTTTAGGATTTTTTGGTAACTTCTTGGCCAATTCTTTAAACCCAAAATCGACATGTCCAAGAAAAAGCTCCGCAGCCAGGAATGGTACGGTAGAACCGGCAAAGATGGATTCATCTACCGGTCCTGGATGAAAAACCAGGGGCTTCCCCACCACCTTTTTACCGGCGAAAAGCCAGTAATTGGCATCTGCAATACTTGGTCCGAACTGACACCCTGCAATGCCCATTTCCGTGATTTAGCAGAGGCCCTCAAGCGAGGGATATGGGAGGCAGGAGGATTTCCTTTGGAATTCCCAGTCATGTCCCTTGGCGAATGTTCCGTCAAGCCCACGGCCATGCTTTTTCGCAACCTCGCCTCCATGGACGTGGAAGAAAGCATCCGCGCCAATCCCATGGATGGAGTCATCCTGATGTGTGGCTGCGACAAGACTACGCCCTCCCTCGTGATGGGTGCAGCTTCTGTCAACCTTCCTACGCTAGTACTCTCCGGAGGACCCATGCTGGCTGGTCGATTTAAAGGAAAAAAAATCGGTACCTCAGATATCTGGCGCTTTGCTGAGGATTTCAAGCTTGGCAAACTTTCCCAGGAAGAATTTATTGAAGCCGAGGCAGCCATGTCCCGATCCGTAGGCCACTGTGCCCCCATGGGTACTGCCTCCACCATGGCCGCAATGGTCGAAGCACTTGGACTTGCACTACCAGACAATGCTACCATCCCTGCGGCGGATTCCCGTCGCAAAGTAATGGCTCACCTGGCCGGGATGCGCATCGTGGAGATGGTCAAAGAAGACCTGACCATGGACAAGATTCTTACCCGAAAAGCCTTTGAAAATTCCATCATGGTCAATGCCGCTGTGGGCGGTTCTACCAATTTCATCCTTCACCTGATTGCCATCGCCAAACGAATTGGCGTGCCTTTGGACCTCGCAGACTTCGATGAATTTTCTTCTCGAATTCCACTCATCGCCAATGTGCAGCCTTCTGGGGAGCATTGGGTAGAGGACCTTTTCTACGCAGGAGGGCTACCCGCAGTCATGAAGGAGATCGAAAAGCACCTCCATACCGATGCCCTTACGGTCAATGGCAAAACCCTAGGCGAAAACATAACCAATGCCGAATGCTGGGACAGAAACCTGATCGGAACGCTTGGAACTCCCATCAAACCGGAGTCCGGCATCGCTGTACTGAAAGGCAATCTCTGCCCCAATGGGGCCGTATTGAAGCCTTCGGCTGCAAGCCCTAGCCTGCTGACCCATACGGGTAGAGCGGTGGTCTTCGAAGATATCGACGACTACAAAGCAAGAATCGATGATCCCCAGTTGGATATCGACGAGACCTGTGTGATGGTCTTGAAAAAAGTAGGTCCCAAGGGCTATCCCGGCATGCCCGAGGTAGGAAATATGGGACTTCCCAAAAAGCTGCTAGAAAAAGGGGTCAAGGATATGGTTCGAATTTCAGATGGACGCATGAGCGGCACAGGCTTCGGAACCGTGGTCCTGCACGTCTCTCCAGAATCCGCCATCGGAGGCCCACTTGCTCTGGTGAAAAACGGAGACTTGATCGCCTTGGATGTGCCTAATCGCAGTCTGAATCTGCTGATTTCGGAAGAGGAATTTGCCACAAGAAGGGCAGCATTTTCCCCAAGCCCCCTTCCTTATGATCGGGGTTATGTTAACTTGTTTTTGGACAAGGTCAACCAAGCCCACGAAGGGGTAGATTTTGATTTTCTCCAAGGCAGTTCGGGACCCGAAGTAAAAAGAGATTCACACTAATTTTTTTGGCTTGGAAGGAAATTCCAACCGAGCCCACACCTTTCTATCAAACACGTGCCATGAACAAGGTAGCAATCATTACTGGAGCAGGACAAGGCATTGGCTTAGCCATCGCCCGAAAATTGGTGGAAAACGGAACTCAGGTGCTCCTCAATGATCGGGAAAAAAGCCTGACCCAAGAGGCTGTCGCCAGCCTCTCCTCACTGAAAAAAGGGGCTGTCATCGGCTGTTCGGGAGATGCGGCTGACCCGGAAGTCATCGCTGAACTCGTATCCCTCGCCCTCCAGAATTTTGGGCACATCGATCAACTGGTATGCAATGCAGGAATTACCCTTTTTGGCAATTTCCTAGATTATTCCCGGGCAAATTTTATGGAGGTGACTCGCGTCAACCAGGCCGGCACCTTCTTCCTCACCCAGGCCGTGGCTCAAGTCATGAAAAATCAGGTTCAAGGGGGCTCGATACTTTTCACCTCCTCGGTGACTGCCCACCAGAGTCATGAGAATCTGGCTGCCTATGCCATGAGCAAGGCAGCCATTGAAATGCTGGCCAAAAACCTCGTCCTGGAACTCGCCCCTCTTGGCATCCGCATCAATACCATCGCCCCGGGAGCAACCCTCACCGAGCGGACCACCGCAGACCCCAACTATGTGGATACCTGGTCCAAACTCACCCCCATGGCACGACCTGCATTTCCTGAAGACATCGCCGAGGCTGCTAGTTTTCTGCTTTCCGATGCCGCAAGACATATCACTGGCCAAACCCTCATCATTGATGGAGGTTGGACCGCGATCAGCCCTTCTCCCTATGCCTAAGTCTACCACGACCTTTACACCCGTTCCAGCCCCTTGGACCCTGCGGGGAGAAGGCATCATCCTCCTTTTTCGCTTCAAGAAAGATTGGGTAGCACAAGCAGGCAACTTACCAGAACACCTCCGAGGGAAATTC
>JAXISU010000056.1:0-8614 GCA_034680425.1 Cyclobacterium sp. | reverse complement strand
TTGGCAGCCTGTTCAGATTTGGGTAAGGTGTCCGTTTGGAAATAAGAATAAAAAAAAATCCCACCTGCAAAGGTGGGATTTTGATATTAAAGACCTGATACGATGGCTTCGGGATGGATTTTTTTGACCAATCCTTGGAGCACTTTTCCAGGGCCACATTCCACAAATTCAGTGGCACCATCGGCTACCATTTGTTGCACAGATTGAGTCCATTTTACTGGAGCAGTCAGTTGGGCAATTAAGTTTGCCTTGATGGTCGCTACATCCGATACGGCTGTGGTGCTCACGTTTTGGTAAATAGGGCAGATTGGGGTGTGAAACTGAGTTTCCTCGATCGCTTTTTGAAGTTTTTCCCGAGCGGGCTCCATCAATGGGGAGTGGAAGGCACCTCCTACGGGTAGGGGTAAGGCTCTTTTTGCTCCCGCAGCTTTGAGAAGTTCACAGGCAATTTCAATGCCTTTGGTGGATCCAGAGATCACCAATTGTCCTGGACAGTTGTAGTTGGCTGCCACCACGATTTCTCCAGAGATTCCAGCACAGATATCTTCGACCACCTGGTCTTCCAAGCCAAGGATTGCTGCCATGGAAGAAGGGTTAATTTCACAGGCTTCTTGCATCGCTAAGGCGCGCTGGAATACCAAGGCTAGTCCATCCTCAAAGCTCAAGACGCCATTGGCCACAAGGGCGGAAAATTCGCCCAAGGAATGTCCTGCAACCATGTCAGGAGCAAAGTCAGGTGTAGTTTTTGCCAAAATCACCGAGTGTAAGAAGATGGCAGGCTGCGTTACTTTGGTTTGCTTGAGTTCTTCTTCGGAACCTTCAAATAGAATATCTGTGATTCGGAAACCTAGGATCTCATTTGCTTTTTCAAACAAGGCTTTCGCCTCTGGATTTTCTTCGTAGAGGGACTTGCCCATGCCTGGAAATTGGGCTCCCTGGCCCGGAAATACAATCGCTTTCATATAGGTTGATGCTGATTTTGAAGCCTCAAATATAGGGTTTTTTGGTAGCCAAAGGATAGTTCCTTACAAGCTATCTAGGGTAGGGAAGTGGGTAGAAAGTGCCTTTTTTCGATTTTCGGAAAGCCATCGGATAAAAGCTTTGACTGCAGGAGAGTGCTTTTTTTGCTTCAACCAGATCAGGTTCCAATCTGCTTTTATTGGAAGGCCTGGCAATTCCAAAAGGGCAATTCGCCCTTCCTTTAGTTCTTGTGCCATGGAAAAATTGGAGAGTAAAGAGGCGCCCAAGCCTGCCATGACTGCCTGCTTTACCGCTTCATTGGTGGAAAGTTCCAGCTTACTTCCTACATGGATATCGCGTTCTTGAAAAAAATTTTCCATTGTGGTTCTGGTTCCTGACCCTTTTTCACGAAGAACGAAGGGGACCAATTCCCATTTCCCCTCTTTAATGGCTGCCGTATAGCTTGCCTTTTTTTCAGGGGAACAAGCCAAAAACCATTTATTTTCTGCCAACTGGATGCTTTCTAAATCCAGTTCGTCTGGCCAAATGGAGAACAAAGCCAAATCTGTAGAGTTTTCCTGTAGGTGGGTTAGCACGTTGTATCGGTTGGAAACTTCTAGGCTGATTTCTACGTGGGGGTGGATTTTCATAAAATCAGCCATCAAGTAGGGGATGATGTATTTTCCTGTGGAAACAGCTGAAATTCGAATCTTGCCGCCAAGCAGGCCTTTGAGCTCCAGCATTTTTTCTTCGATCTGCCCCAATTCTCCAAAAATTCGGTCTGCGGTATCCACCAACTCTTGGCCAAACTCGGTGATGTGAATTCGCTTCCCAATGATTTCGGTCAGGGGCACTTCAAATTGTTCCTGTAAGTTTTTCAATTGGATGGAGACCGCGGGTTGGGTCATGCTCATTGCCTCAGCTGCCTTGGTGATACTTTGAAATTTGGCAATGGCTTGAAAAGCCTTCAATTGGTGTAGGGTGATATTCATAAAGTAAATTAATTCAAAAAGCATAACGAATAAAAAAATATTATGTTTTATTTTTTTTGAAAAGCAGCAAGGGTGATATTTGTGCCATGGATTTTCAAATTCTTCTGAATAACCTTACCAATCCAAGTTTGCTCTTTTTTGTATTGGGCATCTTGGCAGTCAAGTTGAAAAGTGATTTAGAGATTCCTGCCACCAGCGCTAAGTTCATTGCGCTCTACTTGATGATCTCCATCGGCTTTAAGGGAGGGCAGGAGCTATCCCACAGTGCCTTCAGTGATACCATTCTTTGGTCCCTAGGTTTTGGAGTTTTTCTCTCTGCTTCCATTCCTTTTTACACTTTTTTTCTTCTCAAGCGGAAACTGGGCGTTCCCAATGCCGCTGCCATCGCCGCGGCTTACGGATCTATTTCAGCGGTTACCTTTGTGGCGGCTGCTGCTTTCTTGGAAGCTCAAGGTGTGTCTTTTGGGGGATACATGGTCGCCGTCATGGCCTTGATGGAAGCCCCTGCGATTATTTCAGGGATGATCTTGCTGCGCAAATTCACACCCACGAAGACCGAAGGGGGACTGAAGCAAATCGTCATTCACGCCTTGACCAACGGATCGGTGCTTTTGATTTTGGGAAGTCTTGTGATTGGCTTGATTGCCGATGAAAAGCAAGCCGAAGGCATTAAACCCTTTGTAACGGATATTTTTAAAGGATTTTTGGCAGTTTTCTTACTGGATATGGGGATCACAAGTGGGAGAAAGCTGAAAGCATTTATCAAGACCGGATATTTTTCTTCCCTGTTTGCGATTTTGGTGCCTTTAATAAATGGGGTTGTTGTTGCCTATGTCAGCCAATGGATCAGTCCTGAGGCCGGTGACCGACTAATTTTTGCTATTCTCGCTGCTTCTGCTTCCTACATTGCCGTCCCTGCAGCGATGAAACTATCCAATCCTGAGGCTGACGAGGGGCTTTATGTTCCCATGGCATTAGCAGTTACTTTTCCTTTCAACTTGACCTTAGGGATGCCCATCTATTGGATGATTATTCAGGCTGCTTAAAGTGGATGGTCCAGGGATAAAAATCGAGCTTTTTCAGCAGCACTAGGCATTCTGCAAGTTTCTTTTCGGCCAAACCAGGCATAGCGATTGCTTCCGATCCAGCGGTAAATTACATCCCGAATGCCTTTTGGAACAATGATCAACGCATAAAGTAGCGGCCAACCTCTCCGCAGCTTACGCGCTACCCGTAAGGCGGCAGTACTCCCAAGGTATATTTCCCCCTTCTCAACTAAAACTAGCGTATCCAAATAGGTTGAAGGTAAGCCATGGTGCTTCAGCACCCGCTGCCCTGCAGGACTTTGGATGGCTGCAAAAAGCAGTTTTTTCTTCGCGTCTCGCTTCCATACAAAATCTACTGAAGCATTGCAGAGACTACAGTGTCCATCAAAAAGAAGGATGGATGGAGCGTCCATCAGCGGATGAGTTGAATAGTTCCTTTCAGGGTTTGCTGTTTTTTACTTGGGTCCACCACATCGAAGAATACCGTGCCGGAGTAGTAGTAAGTGCCTGCCGGAAGCTCATTTCCGCCCTTATCTTTTCCATCCCAACGAATAAATGGATCATTCTCTCCAGCGCTTTGGCTTGCATAGCTGAATACTTCCGCTCCCCAGCGATTCACGATAAAGAGCTCCACTTGCGTGACAAATCTTGGACATTTTGAAAAAGGATTGTCAAAAGCCATGAAGGTATCGTTGAGTCCATCGCTATTTGGAGAAAATGCGTTCGGCAGGAGGTAATTGGGACAGTTGTCCACGCAAACTATATTGCTCTTTGGACTTTCATTTCCAGAGCGATCTACGGCCGTCAAGTAGTAGCAACCCTTGTAGTTGGGGAGGTTTCGAAGTGTAGTACGGAGTTGTTGTGCGGTAAATTGCCCTACTCGGGTAAAGGTTCCGTCTGGGGTACCTTCTGGATTGAAATACAATCTGTATCCGCTTAGCTCGTCATCGCAGTTGCCGCTGAAATTGGGTTTCCAGCTTAATTCATGCATGTAGGTGATATTACCACAGGATTCTTCCGAGACATATTCTGTACAATCTGGGCCTTCAAAGGTCAATACTGGGGCACATGGAAGGCGATTGTCATCGGGCTTGGCACAAGTGATTTGGGAGCGGTTTACCAAAGGGTACACCAAGCCTGCTACATTGTAAGCACCTTTGGTTATGACATAGTAGCAATACTCCAGGTCCTTCTTCAATTTGACCCCATTGAAGCTTCCATCATCGAGGTAAAGAAATCCTTTCTGTGTTACATCCACTTCCGCAATTTTTACAAAATTAGCCACATCTGATGCGGCAGCATCTGCGCGGTTTCGGTAGACCTCATGCTTGTATTGGGCGATGGAATTGTTCCAAGGAACGTTAAAGGACCACTTCAATTCGATGGCTTCGTTGATAATTGTAGGTTCAAGCCGAACAGACGAAGCCTTTGAGGAGGTGTCTACCTTGGTGGTTCCATCCCAGAGGACCACTTTGTAATTGTACACCAGGTTTTTGGTATTCAACTTTTTATCCGTGAATAAAGTATCTGCCGTTTTTCCAAGAGAAATTCGGTTTTGGGATCCCGTGAATCCTTCACTTCGGATCAATTCGTAGGAATAAGGGCCTGGGAATTGGGTTTTGTCCAGATCGTAGGGGGGTGTCCATTTGACAAAAATTTCTCCGTCTTGATCATCTGTAGTAGTGATGTCCACATTGGTCAAAAGGGGTACATCTACATCAATGGTGATGCAAATTTCTTCCGAAACAATGCTTTCTCCGAGTCTAGGCGTAGGGAATGCAGCGACAAGTCTGTAGCAATAAGTATTGCCTGGGGCCAATCCCACACCACCATTGGTGTCCGTGAAGGAAAACGTGGTCAAGTTGGTGGTGCCAACTAATTCATACCCTGCTCGGATTCCTGTTTCGCAAGAGTCCGGCTCGTAAGGATCCGAATTGATTCTCCGCCATACTTGCATTTCTTGGGCAGAATTAGCGCAGGTGTAGGGGTCCCAACTTACTTTCACTGTTCTCCCCGGAAGTTGCTCTAATTCATCCCAAACAGGTGGGGGGCCAATGACTTTAATTTTCCAAGTCTGAATATCCACCAATTTAGGTCCAGAGAGTGGTTTGTCGGTGATACGTACACGTACCTCATACTCCCTTTCCCGTACATGATTGCAGATCGTTTGCCAATCAAAATTTACAATTCCTGGCTGAACCTGAAACTCGTTTTCTGGTTTGTAGGTGGCTGGAGAAGTATTGATTTCCATTGGCTCCCCAAAAACTTCGATTTTGATTGGGTCTCCATTCGGATCTTCTCCTTGGATGATTTCCTTAATTCGTGTACCTGCCACCACGCAAAGATCAGGCGGTAGGATCAGCTTGGGGCGTTTGTTGTTGGAATTTTCGATGATGATCTGCATGTCCCGAACCACATACCCGATTTCTACAAATTTTCCTTCGATTTTGCGCCATTCCGTGATCCGCATGGCCACGTTAAACTGCCCTGCTGTGCCAGGAGCATCCCATACCAAATCTCCAAAAAGCGGGTCAACCCGTAAAAAGGCCGGTACCGATCCATCTTCACGTCTTTTGCTAAACTCTGCATTGGAGGGATCGCGGTAGTTATTGACTACTCGCTCAAATCCTTGCTTGGGAATTTCAAGTTTGTACGAAAGGCTATCCCCATCGGGATCATAAGCCCCTGGATTATGGATGTACCGAATGTTGACCGCTCCATTGTCCACTGGAGGAATGGTCAGTACGGGTGAATTGTTGACTCCTATGAAAGGATCAATCGTGATTTCGGTCTCTACATAAAAGGGTGTATCCACCGAATTGTCCATGTTGAGCGTCAGGTCGTTTCGGTTGAATTCAAGGAATCGAATCTTGTACTTACCCGGACCTTGAAAGGTGTGTGTGATGACAAAGGTGTTTTTCTCGATCATGTCCCCTAAATCTTCCACCAGCGAAAAATCACTTTTTGTATTGAGCTGCTCTTCCCGACCATCTCCAAAATTGATTCGTCCAGGACCAAACACCACGGAAGAGCGGGTATCCGTGTAGCCTACTACGGTGATCCGGTAGGTGAGCGTCTGCACCGAAATTCGTTCTGCAATAATTTCCCCTGCACGAATGTGGGTAGCCCATGCGTCGGTAAAGGCTGAAAAAAACGAGATGCAAAAAAGGATAAAATAAATTCTAAGCTTCATATCGGTCAAGGTGACTAATCTATTCGTTAAAAACGCAAGTTGAGGTATGCTGTTGACTTGGCGAATTCCCTCAAATTAATCTATGTATACGAAGTAAATGGAAGTAAGGAGAAAAACCGTCAAAAATTAAAACAATAAAATTGAACAGACTGTTGGACCGGAAGAACAATTAAGTTTTACAACTAGGTTTGTTTGCCTTATTTAGAATCATTTAAAATAATAAAGTGGGTCTTGCATACATTGGATACTAGTCTTCTCAGATGTAAATTTGGCCACCTGAATAGCAAAACCACTTCGTTTTAAACTAATCGTTACCATTTATGACTTGGGTTACCAAAACCTTGAATAGCACCCTAGGAAGAAAATTAATTATGGCCCTCACTGGCCTCTTCCTAATCCTGTTTTTGACAGGTCACGTGTCTGGAAATTTGCTTCTATTTAAAGGAGACGGAGGGCAGGCATTTAACATGTATGCCAAGTTTATGACCACCAACCCAGCGGTGAAACTCTTGTCCTACCTCACCTACATTTCAGTAATTGGACACATCGTCTATTCCATCTTCTTGACGCAGCACAACAAGTCTGCAAGACCTGTATCTTATTCTACTTCCGATGGAAGCAGCAATTCTGCTTGGTCTTCACGCAACATGGGTGTATTGGGTACGATCATCCTTATTTTCTTGGTAGTCCACCTGCAAGGATTTTGGTACCAAATGCATTGGGGTGCTGTGCCTACAGTTGAGTACGAAGGGGAAACCTACAAGAATCTTTTTGAGATCGTTTCCTTTGCATTCCAAAATGAATTACTTGTAGGAGGTTATGTACTTGCCATGGTATTTTTAGCTTTTCACCTTTCACATGGGTTTGCCTCAGCTTTTCAGACCTTGGGTTTGAACCATAAAAAATATTCTCCTGCAATTAAGGCCATCGGCCAAGTATATTGTATTGTGGTGCCTACATTATTTGCGTCGATGCCACTTTATATTTATTTCACTAGCTAATTAAAAGTCCCCTATGATACTAGATTCCAAAATACCTGCTGGTCCTTTGGCAGAAAAATGGACTAAGCATAAGTTTTCAAGCAAGCTCGTCAACCCAGCCAACAAGCGTAAGTACGATGTGATCGTCGTAGGAACAGGTTTGGCAGGTGCATCTGCAGCGGCTTCCCTAGCGGAATTGGGTTACAATGTGAAGGCATTTTGCTTTCAGGATAGCCCAAGAAGAGCACACTCTATCGCAGCTCAAGGAGGGATCAATGCAGCCAAGAACTATCAAAACGACGGGGACTCCATTTACAGACTATTCTACGACACCATCAAGGGCGGAGATTACCGGGCTCGTGAAGGCAACGTATACCGCTTGGCAGAGGTGTCTGTAAAAATCATTGATCAATGCGTCGCGCAAGGGGTTCCTTTCGCTCGAGAATATGGAGGACTTTTGGCCAACCGTTCCTTTGGTGGTGCTCAAGTGTCTCGTACCTTCTACGCCCGTGGTCAAACAGGACAGCAACTCTTATTGGGTGCCTATTCCGCTTTGAGCCGTCAGGTAGCCAATGGTAAAGTAAAGTTATTTCCACGTACAGAGATGATGGACGTGGTGGTCATCGATGGCCAAGCCAAAGGAATTGTGACCCGCAACCTCATCACTGGAGCAGTGGAAACGCATGCAGCACACGCTGTGCTCTTGTGTACTGGTGGTTATGGCAACGTGTTTTTCCTTTCGACCAATGCCATGGGATCCAACGTGACTGCCGCATGGAGAGCACACAAGCGTGGGGCGTTTTTTGCCAACCCTTGCTTTACTCAGATTCACCCAACCTGTATTCCAGTATCGGGAGACCATCAGTCCAAGTTGACCTTGATGTCTGAATCCCTTCGTAACGATGGACGTGTATGGGTACCTGCTACGCAAGAGATAGCGGAAAAACTTAGAAAAGGACAAATCAAAGCGAACGATATCAAAGAAGAAGACCGCGACTATTTCTTGGAGCGCAAGTATCCTTCTTTCGGTAACCTAGTACCTCGTGACGTGGCTTCTCGTAATGCCAAATACGTGTGCGATGAAGGTCGTGGCGTAAACGAAACAGGAGAAGCAGTATTCCTAGACTTCCGCGATGCGATCAAGCGAGATTCGCGCAAGATCATTGAACAGAAGTATGGCAACCTCTTCGATATGTACAAGCAGATCACTGGAGAGGATCCTTACGAAATGCCTATGATGATCTATCCTGCGGTGCACTACACCATGGGTGGACTTTGGGTGGATTACAATTTGATGACTACCGTACCTGGCTTGTATGCCTTGGGTGAAGCCAACTTCTCCGAGCATGGAGCCAACCGTCTGGGTGCCTCAGCTTTGATGCAGGGTCTTGCAGATGGGTATTTTGTAATTCCTTACACTGTGGGTGATTATTTGGCGCAGCT
>JAXISU010000055.1:0-8711 GCA_034680425.1 Cyclobacterium sp. | reverse complement strand
CTGGATCAAGTCCAGCACCTCCTCCTTGGAGCGATGGCCTTGTATGCGGGTTTGGTTGGGAATACCCGCATAGATGGGGTCCAGAAAGGTAGTGGTCGGGTCCTCTGGGTGGATAATGAGTGTGTTCATGGGTGACAAAATCCTGGATCAAAGGCCTGGGCTTACAGGAATGCCACAAAGGAATAGCGCAAAAATGAGGAAGTGAATAAAATTACAAGCTTGCAAATGGAGAGGGCCTGAAAATCCGGGTGTCTAATTTTGGGGCCTTAATCAGCGAATTAAGGGAACCAAGTATTCACTCTAAACTAAAAAACGATGAGTCAACTTACCCAAATCGAATGTCCTACCTGTGGCAGCAGCATAGATGTACACGATGTACTGTCCCACCAATTGGAAGAAAAACTGAAGCGCGAATTTAAAGAAAAGCTGGAAAAAGAAAATGCGAGCCTTCAAAAAAAGGAGGAAGAGCTAGAGCGGAGCAAGCAGGAGTTTGCTGAAAAGCAGCGCCAGGCAGAAAGCTTGTTTCAGAAGGAGCTACAGACCAAGTTACAAGAAATGAGTAAGGCCTTAGAGGCTGAGCTGAAGCAAAAAATCACGCAGGAGGAGGGAGGTCGCCTGGAGCTTCTGGAGAAGGAGCTCAAGGAACAGTCTGAAAAAGTGAGGGAGTTGAATCGCACCAAAGCAGAGATTGAAAAATTGAAGCGGGAGAAGGACGAGCTCCAAGAAGCTGTGGAGGCACAAGCCGAGCAGCGACTCAGCGCAGTTCTGGAGGAAGAGCGAGCAAAAAGCAAAGCCAGACTTACCGAAGAAACTGGAAAAATCAAGCTTCAAGAGGAGGCCAAGGTGGAGTTGAAAATCAAGGAATTGGAAATGAAATTGGCGGATCAGAAAAGGCTGACCGAAGAAATGAAGCGAAAGCAGGAACAAGGATCCATGCAATTGCAGGGTGAAATCTTGGAGTTGGCCATCGAGGAGTGGCTGCAAACCAAGTTTCCTTTGGATTCCATTGTTGAAATTAAAAAAGGAGCTAAGGGAGCGGATTGCTTGCAAATCGTGAATAGTCGATCGGCCCAGAATTGCGGGAAAATCTACTTCGAGAGTAAGCGAACCAAGGATTTCCAAGCGGCTTGGATTGATAAGTTCAAAGGGGACATGCGCGAAAAAGGGGCTGACATTGGAGTCCTGGTTACTGAGGTCCTGCCCAAGGGATTTGAACGGATGGGAATGCTGGATGGGGTGTGGATTTGTACCTACGAGGAGTTTAAGGGACTCTCGTTGGTCTTGCGGGAATCGGTCATCAAATTGAGCGAGGCGATCTCTTCTCAGGAAAACAAGGGAGATAAAATGCACCTCCTCTACGATTTCTTAACTGGGAATGCCTTCAAACTGCAAGTGGAGGCCATTGTAGAAGGATTTTCGGGGATGAAAAACTCCTTGGAGTCTGAAAAAAGATCCATGCAAAAGATCTGGAAAGTACGGGAAAAGCAGATCGACCAGGTGATTGAAAACACGATCGACATGTACGGTTCGATCCGAGGGATCGCAGGCAATGCGGTGCAGCCGATCCAAGCCTTGGAGCTAGGAGGAGGGCAGGAGCTGCTGGATTAATCGAGTAGTAATTTGGGGTTGACAGCCAGGACTAAGGCGGTGTATGCCTTAGTTCCAGCTGTTTCCCTTGAATTTTGAAGCAGAAACAATTCAATCTATGGATTGAAAAAATTACCCTAGTTAAACAAACCCTATACCTGAATTCAACTTATCGTTTTTGAAAATGGAAGACAGTACACAGTGGATTAATGAAAGGTTAAAGAAATTTGGGTTTGTTCCCGAGTTGACCTCTCCCAATTACATCAAGTTGCTGAAAGCGAAAAAAGGGCTTGCCAAAGCGAATTCTTTTCTAGACCAGGTGGATTTGATCTTGGCGAATAGCAGGGATCAGGAAACTGAAATAGCCAAATTGATTGGCGAGGATGAGGAGTTATTGAAGTTGGTGTATAGCACTGGGATACGGTATAGTGTAGCTGTGCTGAACGCCATCTTTGATGTGTTAGATGACTTAGACGTGTATCCAACGCATATTCTGGAACTGGGGGGCGCCAATGGATGGGCTTTATCGCTCCTGGATGAATTTTTTGACACGAGCTGTAAGCTGACCTTGGTGGAAATGAACAAGGTATGGCAGCCAGTGACTCCTAATGTTAACCTAGTAAATTTGAGATATGATGACTACGTCCCACAGACGAAGGCTGATTTGATTTTCACCATTTTTGGAGCACCCTATTTTGGATTTGAGGAATTGGTTTCCTGTGTAGCAAGATCGCTTTCAGAGCGTGGATACTTTATTGCAGCACTTCGAATCCCAAATGAAATGATGGGTACTGATTTTTTAAACAGGTGCGCAGCTGCTGGTTTGGAACTTGACTCCAAACGATCCGGAAAACTAGCAGTAAAGGCTCCCCATGGTCAGGAGCGTTTCCCCATTCTAGTTTTTAAGCGAGGTGCAGCCGTGGAGGAAGAACCGTTAGGATTTGATCTGCTTCGGGATTTGTAAACCTAAAAATCTACTAAAAATGAATACGAGATCCCTTAGCCTACCCTCAACAACACCTTTTTTAGCGAATTCAAATGAGACCTATACCCTTAGTTATGAAGGGGTTGGCGCTCATTTTTGCTACGAGTCAGGAAGAAAAATTACAAGCTTGCAACCTTCTTAAACGACATTTTTAATTCCCTGAAATTTGCATCGTTGATTTCAAATGAATCTTTCACTAAACCTCATTTATCCCATGTTTGTCACCTTAGGAAAACACATTCGTCTCGCCAATCCATCTGTCACTCAGTACGATGATCTGCACCAGGATATCTTTTGGTATCTCTTGCAGCAAACCCAGGTAAACCAATTTGCAAGCCCAGCTAGCCTGCGGGAATTTCTGATCCGCTACCTCTTAATCACCGAGTATCCCCTGCACGAAACGGCCGAGGCCTTTATCGATGAGGGAATCTTGATCTCAGGAACGATGGGGGACCAGTCCTTCTCCTTTTACATGAAGGACCTTTTCCACTTCCTTGGCTTTGCGGCTACCTCTGGTCGCTATCGGGTGCGTGGAAAATTGGATGAATTTGTGCAAAACTACAAAAGCAAAAAGTACCTGGTTCGTCTCGAAACCACAGAAGAGGGAACAAACCAAATTTCCCAAGACCTACTCGTTTTGGTTTTGGCAGGAGTGAAGAGCCTGGTATTGATTGACTCCTTAAACATTCACTTCAGGGAAGATCTGAGTCAGGTCAGCCAAGAGGAGATTGCTCGGGTGACGACTTTTGTGGATTACGTGATGCAGCAGATTCCGGATCAAGTATTTGAGGATTACCAAGCAGAGTTTGGCGAGGCCATGACAGGCTACGAGGAGTATTACGAGAAAGGGGAGGATGTTCGCTTTGATCCCTGGACTGATTTGCCCAAGGAAACTTTGGTGGAGCTATTTACGCACATCTTGGGGGCGGACCATCACCTTGTGGAGGAATTTCGGGATGCTGAGGTTCCCGATGAGGATGTGTTGCACGACCTGCAGTTTGAGATTCCCTACATCAAGTTTGCTTATGGTGTCAAGCACGGCTACGTGACCTTGGATGACAATTGGTACACCCCTCACCTGGAAAATTACTCCCCAAATTTTAACTTGGATCCCTTGGAGGAGCTGGCTGGTGAAGATGGGGAAGTTTACTCCACCAACAGCATCTACCAAGCTTACCGGATGGAGGAGTGGATGCATTTGCTTCCTTAAAAAATTTTCCCAACTTCATCTTTATAGACTATGCGAACTACCGAAAGATTAACCTTCCTGAATCACAAATCGGCCGAGCTGCTGGAAGCCCTCTGGGAGAATACCTTTGCTGGGGCAGAAAATGATCGCCACGTGCATGCGCACGTTCCGCTGCAGTATGCCGTTCCCAATAAATCCCTCCTCTTGGGTTTTGTGGCCCAGAATACAGGGCTTTGGTTGATCCAGCGAATCGAGGATAAAGCCATTTTGGGCTATGTGGTCTATGGGCAAATTGGTCCTTTTCCGAATAGTATGGGCATTGTGATCGGTAAGAAATTTGCCCGTCAGGGCTATGCGCTTGAAACTTGTCAAGAATTGCTTGCCTGGCTCAAGCAGGAGGGGAGACCGGAGGTTTTTGCCAATTGCTTGGAATCCAATCTACCCATTATAGGATTACTGGGACAGGTAGGCTTTGAGCAGCTGGGGCCTACCGGAAAAAGGTATGAAGGAATTAGTGAACTAAACTTTAGAAAGCAACTATGAATTGGTTAGCCGAATTGACAGCAGAAACAATCGAACATGGGCCCCTGCCCCTAAAGCAGCTACTTGAAAATTCCCTGTACTATCCTTCTGCTGGATTTGATGGAGGGGTGATCAAGGATTGCAATACAATTGGGTCTGAAAATCAAATCACGAGTTTTATCTACTGTGATTATGCGGTGGGAGAGCAGGCTTTTCTGGATCAACGGGATTCCTTTTTGGGCTATGCGTGCATGGCTAGTCGGCGGGTATCCCTAAATGAACTGGTCCCTCATACCTGGTCCCCGGTCTCGCCTCCAAAATTCAATTTAAACGAGTACACCCAGTACCAGGACTCCTGGAGTCCCTTTGTGCAGTGGACTGTGTACGAGCGGCTACCTTCCAAAGATCGCTCCTATGGACCGGATCGCTTTTCCTTACTTTATGTAGGAGGAGAAGGAGTGGCTACCTACCAGGCCTTGTATTGGAGCAATAAGCAGCGACCCAAGGCCTTAGCCATCATCCAACCCGGTCATGCCTTTGGACTGAATTGGACTGACTTTACACAGAAATCAGGCCCATTGCATTGGGTAGTAACCAACAATCCGGCAGGCGTACCTCCTATTGTCTATTATGGAGGCTCTGGGGTCGATTACACCGATTTTCCTTGGAGGGAATACATCGCCCAACGTAAGATTTCTCCCTATTACTATGAAAGGCAAGGAACCGTAATGGTTTATAAGTTAAATACTTAGGGTGTAAGGCAAAACTTTAGAATTCGGGACTTCAGCTTTGAAGCCTACCAAGACTTCAAACGAAGCAAGCGGTTGGCTACTAGCTTAGGGTAGTGTCCAACCCCTAGTAATCCTCATCTTACCCAGTCTAGCTTACCTCCTTATTTTTTGACAAGGTAAGCTTAAGCGATGACTCGCTACTGGGTTCACTTTCCTAAAAATTACTGATTTATGGAATCCATCCACTATTTACTCTTGCTCGACAGCAGCGAGAGCATGAAGCCTTTTGCAGGCCACTTAAAAAAACACCTGCTTAGCCACTTCACTAAAATTGAAAATGAACCTACTGCTCAGTTGGGAGATAGCCTGCACCTCGGCTTCTTCAATGCCCAAGTTTACCCCATCACCGAGCTAAAATCGCTGGCATCGATCGCAACGGCCCTTCAACAAATCGAATTTAAGGGACATACAGCCTTGTATGACGCAATGGGGCAAGGCATCAACTATTTGCGCAACTTGAAGCGCCCGGGGCAATTGCTCTTGATCTTGGTGACCGATGGCTATGAAAATGTGTCTCAGGATTATTGCGCTCAAGAAATAAATCAACAACTGGCATCTACATCTGTGATGGCCTACTTGATTGGTGGGGGCTGGAATTTAGATTGTGTCATCGAAAAATACCCCATCTATGAGATGATCAGCCACCGCATCCACCCGAAGCAGCTGAAAGAAATTTTTTCCATCGCAGAAGAAATTTATAAAAATTTGCGTACTTAGTTTGGACTAGTTTATGTGTTCCAGACCCAATTTCACTGATGAAAACCAAAGTAAAACCCAAAGAAAGTAACGCAGAAGCTAAGAAAATAACCGTTTGGTTGGTTCGATCTCCGGAGGTCTCCAAACTAAAATTTAATGATGTATTTAACTTACTCGGATCGATCAAGGGAGCTTCTGGGTTGGCTTTTCAATTCAAAACTAAGGAAACGGAAGTTTTGGATTTGGAAGAAGATGAAAAAGGAACAACTGAGCTTATTCGTAAACCTTGGGATGCTTTTTTTCAGCAGGCGGAAGCCTTTCGTGCAAACTTTCAGGGTGAAAAAAAAGAAGAGGATAAAGTAAAAACAGAGGACTATGTGGTGATCCTATCTGATCACGGAAATAAGGATCTTTGGTTTAGTGGTGCGGATTATGGGGGGAAGAATAACATTTTTGTACACTGTGAAGAATGGAATTTTTTTGCAAAAGGAAGTGACGTTCGTTACCCGATTGCTTACCATGTGGTGATTACCCTGCTACATCATAAATGGGTCAAGAGTAAAGAGGAAATCTACGGAAAAGTACATAATGGGCGGCCTGATAATCCCCATTTGGGTTGCATTAATGATTTTTGTGAATTAAAAAGTGAGGTGCATCTCAAAATACGGACGGGAGATATTTGTGAAAAATGCATTGAGGAATTTCTTGATGCTGGAGTAGATAAATTGATAATTATCCAGGTCTTGGAAATTATTGGAAATATCAGCCGCTATATGCGATTTAGCGCCAAGTGGAAGTTGGACTTAGACATTCCTTTGCTCACCATTGAAGGACAAAAAAGGGAGTTTAGATTTAGAAATTATGGTAATCTAAAAATTCAGTCGACTGGGGGTATTCAAGGAAGAGTATTATATGAACTGATTTTTCAAAAACAAAAATTAGGGCAAGAAATAGAGTTTGGGGATTTTTTTTCAAAAGAATTCATGACTCAGTTCAAAGAAAACTATATCAAAACTAGTGGACTGAATGCCGTTCATGATGCTGCTTTTGAAGAGAAAAAAGAAAAAATGGTGCAATCAATTGAAAAATTAGAAAAAACTAAATATGATGGAGGAATCAGTTCATTAATTATTAAAATAAACACAGATTTTGAAGTAGCCTTAGGGGAGGATATGGCAAGAAACTATCAAATTCACCGAATTGATAAAATCAATCCTAAAGATTCTAAGACTAGCGCTTATTACCGTATTGGGAATGAGAATACAAAAGATCCTAAGTCCTACATTAAAATTGAATCCTAAGGGATTCTAAATCTTAAAAAAACCTAGACTGTTTTACGCCAATTCCAAGCAATTGCATCAAGTCCCAAGGATGGAAAAAGAGAGGTGATTTTTTCTTGGTCCAGGTAGTGGCTGATGACCGCGATACGATCAAAGGCCTGCAACAAGGGGGCATGTGCAAGAAACCGTGCATTGGCTTCCTGCTCCCAGTCGGCTGAAGTAGGGAGGTAGAAGTGTGACGAGAGCACAATGCAAAACGAATTCGCGTTGGGCACCTTCCAATCCTCAGGGACTGCGTCTTGCAATTTGCGGACATATTCCTGCGCAAAGTCAGGAACTTGAGAGCTGTGCGCGTCGAGCGATTTCAATTTCTTCCAATAGGCTTGGACCTCGTTCAACTGCCCTTCAATCTTGAGTTCATCTTGATTGGGCTGTATGTCAAAGGCAGTACAGAGAATGCAGGTTCCGGTAGTAGGATCTCCAAAACCCATGAAATCGGGGAGGGAAGCAATACCTTTTTCGAGGCTAGTGCGCTGTAGTAAATTCATGTTGCAAATAAAATCAAGTTCTTTATAAGAATTCGAAAGAATACAAGCTTGCAATTTTCAGGGCTTGCCAAAAAAAGTTACCGAATATTGGCTAAACTTAAGTTTCAATTCCATGCTTTTAGCTCTCTTTCCTTCCCTTTCAGAAAAAGAATGCATCGCCATTTGGTGCTGCTGTGCTGCCTTATGGCTGCTTTGGGTCCTTAGCGATGGATTGGGTGGAAAATCCAAAGGTGCAAGTACTTCACCACTCCAAGCAGTGCAGGTGTCCAAGGTGGTCTTCGCGAGGGAGGTCATCCGCTGGTGCATGCAGCACTTGGGTCTTCCCAAGGGGAAGAAGGTGGGCCCTCAACTCCTGCTCCGCTACTACCGACATCGGAAGGTGATGGGCACCTACCAGCAGCGCTCCAAGACGATCACGCTGTATTGGGGGAGTCATGCCAACTTGAAGGAAGTGGTGAACACGCTGATTCACGAGTACCAGCATTTCTTGGATATTCGTACCAACCAGGAGGATAAGGCCTACGACAAGGAGCTGAAGCAAATCGGCTACCAGGACAACAGCTACGAAAAGAAAGCACGCGAAGTAGCCAATCGTTGGGAAAAGGCTTGTCTCCATGAGCTGGCTCAAAAGGGGCTCCTGAAGTAATTAACGTTTAAAACAGAACTGATAGAAAAAATGGGTTATGCACACAAGTACGACACCTATTTCAATGATGAAACAGGGGAATGGCTAGAAAGTATTGGATTCTGTCCTGAGGAAAATGCCTGTGAGTATTGCAAGGCTTACAATGAGGATGGTCGGCCGGCCACTGCTTTTGAAGCACCCGAGGATGCGATTGAAAAGGAAGAGGATTGACTAGGGGATTTTTTCGTTGCTGCGTGCGTAGGTAGTTCTGCGGAAGGCAGGTTTTGTGAGAAGAAAAAGAAGAACTCGCGGCGGACGGTAGAGGTTCACGCAGATCTAAAAAGAAAACTCCCGCAATTCTGCGGGATCCCTTAATTCTACGGGACAGATCAGGGCGCTATCTGATTTAGATCTGCTTCATCTACGTGAAAAAAAGAAGAACTCGCGCAAAGCCGCAAAGCCGCAAAGAGTCCGCCGCGGTGAGCATG
>JAXISU010000054.1:0-8777 GCA_034680425.1 Cyclobacterium sp. | reverse complement strand
GTACGGAATTATAAAAATGAAGATTTGAAATTTTACCTTACTTTGGGGTATAATTTTTAAAGTATACTGTATGATCAAATCCATGACTGGCTATGGCGTAGCCGGATTTGAGAATGAGCAGCTCGTCATCCAAGTGGAGGTCCGCACACTCAACTCAAAAATGTTAGACCTCTCTATCCGAAGTCCCAGACAATTTGCTGACAAGGAGGCTGAAATTCGAAATCGAGCACAAGTGATTCTGGACAGAGGGAAAGTTAGTATTTCCATCGATTTTTTAGCGAAAGGAAATCAGAGTCTCCCCGTTCAACTGAATGAGGAGTTGTTTAAGACCTACTACAGCACCTTTGAGCGCTTAGCTGCATCTGTAGGAGAAACTTCCGCCGACTTGTTTAAACTCGCGTTACAGGCCCCTCAGGTCATGGTTACCACAACGATGGACCGGGAGGATTCCGAAGATTGGGCACAAGTACGATTGGTATTGGAAGAAGCCTTGATCCGCTGTGAGGCATTTCGTGTAGACGAAGGTGCTTCGCTCTTTGTCAAATTGAAAGAAAACATCGATTTAATCCGCCAAGGTTGGGCAATCATTAAAGCTGATGAGCCCAATCGTAAGGAGAAAATCCAATCTCGAATTCGTGGGCATTTTGCTCAGTGGATGGATGAACATGCATTTGACGCGAATCGATTTGAGCAGGAACTGATTTACTACTTTGAGAAAATTGATATCAACGAAGAGCTGGTCCGTTTGGAGACTCACCTAGACTACTTCATGAAGTGTATGGAGACTGAGGTAAATCAAGGCAAAAAGCTTGGCTTTATCAGCCAGGAGATTGGCCGTGAGATCAATACCATCGGTTCAAAGGCCAACGATGCCGGCATTCAAAAGATAGTCATCCAAATGAAGGATGAGCTAGAAAAGATCAAGGAGCAATCGTTGAACGTGTTGTAGTTAATCGTACACAGACGATTGTCCACCGTTCACAGCCCACTTACTTGAATGGCAAAATTTCACTAAGGATAAGCCAATCTCTTGTTTACTAAAAAAGGCCCCGCAACTGTGCGCGGCCTTTTTTGATTCTCATTTTAGTGAACTTTTGCTAACGCGTTTGGCAAAATGAGTAAAAAAAAAGACCCGAGATGCTCGGGTCTTTTCTATTATCCAAGTTTGAATCGGATAGGTAGTCTCATTCGCGTACGAACTGGCTTACCTCTTTGTTTACCCGGCTCCCACTTAGGTGCATTTTTTACGATTTTAACAGCTTCTTCGTCGCAACCTCCACCGATACCTCTCAATACTTCTACGTCTTGAATGGTACCGTCAGTGTTGATAACGAATACTACGATTACCGTACCTTCAACACCCATTCTTCTCGCTTGAGTTGGGTACTTCAGGTTATCGGAAAGGTATTTATTCCAGCCAGACATACCCCCAGGAGGGTTAGGCTGAGTTTCTACAACGTCAAAAATGACATCGGCTTTTTCTTCTTCAATAACCACTTCTTTGATGGCTACTTCTTTGATTACCGTCGTTTCTTTAACGTCTACGTCAAAGTTTACGTCGATTTTCTCCTCGATTTTCACCTCATCCGGAATTTCTTGGATCACTGGCTGCTCCATCGGTGGAGGTGGAGGTGGCGGTGGTGGCTGCTGAGTGATGGGCACATCTATCAGCTCATCGAAACTGTCTGAAACGTCACCTAGATCCTTAAGAGCGGCGTCGTCGTAAGACTTGTATTCGAAAGCAGCAAGAGTGAGACCAACGGCTATGGCAAGACCTAGGTTGGTAAACATACCTACCTTCTTGGTCAAATCAGCACTAGGAGTCTTTTTTGCTTCCATGGTGAATTTTGGTTATACAGGTTAATCGGTTCTATTTTGAATAACAAGTGTAAGAATTATCGGACATTAATCCAAAATGAATTTACAAGAAGGACGATATAAATATCCAAATAATCCTAAAATTATGCCTAACACGTTGACAATTAAGTCATTTAATTCAAAGCTTCGAAAAGGAATTAGGTGTTGAGCGGTTTCTAATCCAATGCTTGGGAATAAGGCGAGTAGCAAGAAATTCATCCACAGACGTTTACTGCGCCAAATGTGTTTTTTTTCTCGAATTCCTAATCCTGCTGAAAGGTAAGCGAGCATGAAGAAAAGCACGAAATGGATGAGTTTATCTTGAAAACTGAAAACTGATACTTCAGGCAGTGAGCTTCCCGGCGTAAGCATGGCTACACTACATGCTGCCAGCCACAAGAAAGTCCAAACTTCCCGACGCATCTTGTTTCTTATTCCCCGATCAAGTCTCTGTAGGCAGCTGCATCCAAAAGATCTGCAGGAACGCCTCCGCTAAGTTTCACCTTGACCATCCATCCTTCGGTGTAAGGTGCATCGTTGACTAGCTCAGGTGAAGATTCCAATTCCCCGTTGAATTCGAGAATTTCTCCGGTAACTGGCATAAAAAGGTCAGACACAGTTTTTACTGCTTCCACAGTTCCAAAAACTTCCCCTGCTTCCAAGGTTTCGCCTAGGGTTTCTACTTCAACATAAACGATGTCTCCCAACTCTTTTTGTGCAAAGTCGGTTACGCCAATAGTGGCAATATCACCTTCGATTTTAACCCACTCGTGGTCTTTGGTGTACTTTAGTTCGTCTGGAAAATTCATGATGGTTTTTTTAATTCACCCAAAATTAAAAGTATTCGGGAGAGATTGAAATCTATTGTGATAAATTAAATCTGAGCTGACCTCCGAAGGCGGTATTGGACCGGCGGAAGGCAGTGGTTACACGAGGGTCATTGACTGTACGCTCAAAATAAACCGTCAAGTTTAAGCTTCGATTGATCACATAGCTCAGAGTAGGTCTAAACTGGAAATTGAAATTTCCGTTAGTTACCGTAGCTTTTTCCTCAATTTTTCGCTGTACCTGCTGCGTACTGCCAATCTTTGTATCCACGCGCATTTGTAGGTCGTTCTTTAAGACCTTTTGTTGCCCTCCAATTTTGAAAGGAATCTTTACCCCTGCTTTGGTGTAGGAGAGGGTCAGTCCGAAATCACTGCTAGCTTGTTCAGTGATTTGAGAATTGGAAAAATTCAAGCCCAAATTCCGCTCTCTATTGTAGTTTACCGCAATATTCATCCGCTGCTTGGTCAGCAAATCCACACCAATCAAGGGAGCAAATCGCTCAGTAAGGACTACCTGATTTAGGATGTAGATCGGTATAAACTGCCCTTCCAAATTGGTGAGGGTAGGGCGTTGGATTTGTTGCAAGGTATTGAATAGCTCCAATCCTTGCTGGTACTGCAAAGAGTTGGAGAAGTTGCTTACGTCATAGGTTGAACTGTAGGCATGGGTCAAATTGATGCTGCTGAAGAGATCACTGAGACCTTTTAAGCGAGACAAGCCCCGGTAATCCACGCGCCAGTTGGGAAGTGGGGTTTTAGGGAATGGGTTGAGGTTTGCGCTCCCTGCATCTTTACCGCGGTAGGCAGCCAAAAATGCGGGAATAAGCACATCCTGTCCATTGATGGGGTACTCACCTGCTGCGGCGGCTTGTTGATCGAGTCGCTGCTTGATGATGGACCGAAAATTCTCAAAGTTGCTAAAAAGCTCCGATTCGTTTTCCTGGTTGTTTTTGGCAAAAGTGGTTCCCAACAATATGGTAGTAATGCTATAGGAACCCATTCGGCTTGGACTGAGGGATTCGAAGGAGCCGGGACTCGTGACGCTATTTCTGAAGATTTCACTATAATCTCCAATCTCTCGTTTGTTGGCTTCCAAGGTGACTCTAAAGTCGCGTACAGGTTCGGCCAAACCTTTAATGGAAAGGTTGACTGCCTTATTTTGACGGAAGCTCTGGGTCAATTCAGGGCTTGGGGCCATGTTTCCATTTTGCCCAAGCCGGTAGCGTAAATTTGCATTTTGGGCTCCAAAGACAAAGGCCCAACCGGGATTTTGCCAAGCTCGATCCATTCCTAGAAGCCCAGTGTTGGGCATGTATCCAGGAAGGAAAGTGCCTTCAATGACTCCATAGTTAAATGTCACTTCCTTCAGCAGCATCGCCACTTTAAGAATTCCACGAGTTAGCGGTGTGCCAATGGTATCGCTGGCATCTGTACTCTGTCTGCCTGGTATGCCTGGCCGCTTGGGCGCGTTAATGGCGGCGAGAGATTTGCTCTTGTTGTAGAGTTTGATCAAATCTAGCTTACCAGAAATGGTTTGTTCGCGCGTGTTCTGGATCACATTACCCAAGGTATCCCGCTGCCCAATAGCACCAGTTTGCCAGGTATAGGTACTGAGATGTCTGTAGTCCGTTTGGATCCAATCGGTGAGTGGAAGTTTGGCGAATGGTAAGGTGTAATTGACCGTTGCCGAATGGTTGTAATTCGTCGTTCGCCCAAAGCGAAGGAAGTTGGCTTTTACAGAATCGATTTTGGCTTGGCTATCCAAATCTCCTTCTGGCTCATCGACCACTGCTGCTGCACTTGCGGCTAGATCCACCCGCAGGCTTGAGGATAAGTCCCAGTTGATGTTGAAGGATCGGTTCATGAAGAATGACTTCTGGAAGAGCGGATCTACACCTGCGGTGCTGAGTTGATCGTTGCGGTATTGGGAACGGGTAAATCGGCGATCTACATCCATTCTTGCCAAAAGAAGGGTAGGCGATAGGTTGAGATTGATGTCTTTGATCAACTTCAAGTACGGACTCTTCATTCCTTCCGATTTTTCAAAAGGAGCGATTTTTAGCTCCTTCGGCTGGAAGCTATAGGTCACATTTCCCTTGTTAGTTTTGAAGTTGTACCCTTGAAGCTGCGCGTTAGTTTGTGTCACCGTACCGGTAGCATAGGAGAAGGCCAAGTTGGATAGGTCATATACTCTGCTTGGGGCTTCCTGATTTTTCTTCAGTTTACGAACGTTGTTCAAACTGATGTTTTTACGTGACAATTGATCCATAGCAATTTCCCGGTAGGCATCTTTTGCCTCGGAGTTGGCAAACTTGTCCAGCGCCACTTCAAATGGAACATCTGGATTCAAGGGATCGTACTCTGGCCGAGTACTGGAGTTTTCTACAGAAAAATAGAGTGGAATGCTGACTCCCAACGCTTTGGGTAGGAGCTTGTCCACTTCTACATTTGTCGAGATATCGTATTGGGTAGTGGCTTGACGACTGCGCTGAGATAGTTTGGTTTCCAAGCCTCCAAAGCCAATGGAATTGTGGCGAATGGAAGCAGAGACCACCGCCACATCAGCAATTTTGGTATTGAGGTAGGCATTGGCAGCCCAGCCATTTGTTTTGGTAAACCCAGTGGTGCGAAGTTCATTCGCCCAGAGGCAGACGCTCTTGGAGGAGCCAATCCCTGTTCCTGGATTTCGAACCCCAATCATCATTCCTTGCACTTGATTCAGTTCAGGTCTTCCCATCACGGTTACCTTGTATTGGCGGATCTTCTTGCTGAAAGGAAGTGTTAAAGGAGACTGCGTATTGTCTCGCTCCGCTTTGATCGCCACGATTTCCTGGATGGCGATATCTATTTCATTTTCCTCTGGCCAAACGATCCTCGGGTCATTGCTTCCCAAGGAGGATATTTTCAGTGGAACTTCGATTTCGTAGTAGTTGTCGGTATAGTCCGTACCCAGCCTCAAGAAGGCAGTCACTTCCCCATCCCTTGCATCTTCGCTATTGGCATGGAAAAACATTTTGATGCGCTCGTATTGAACGAGGTCTAGGTTGATATTTTTGAATACAGCGCGTGCATCTTTTGGAGCCAAATCTTCTACACAGAGGCGGAGCGATTGCTCGTTGAGGCGGCGTTCAATGACAGAGGTATTGTCTCGATCTCGCTGAATTCCCGGAGGCAATACGTAGGGACTTGAGGTTTGGCTACCCTGTGCATTTTGCTCAATATTCACCACATCCACCGTAAGATTGGAGTTGTCTGGCTCAGGCAATTCAAAAAATCCGCGTTCAAATAGAGACTCTTGGAAAGCTCTCCATTGGCTGCCTACCATTCGGAATTCGGCCATACGAAGGACTACTGGCTGCTGGAAGTCAGTAAGGTAAGTCCGGATCCAGCGGATGGATTTGAAGCCAGAGATATCCCCTTGGATTCGATCTGGCTGCCGTACCGGAATACGGAAAAGGTACCAATTGACTTGCTCCCCACCTTCATTGTGCGTGACTTGATCCACGATGTAGTTATTTCCTACCTTGAGTTGACCCGGTCTAAGATCAATCTCGTACTCGTAATAATTTTCAAGTTCGTTGATGGTATTGTCAGTGTTCAAGTCCTCGTTGTCCGGATTATTCGTTCCAGATGGAGTGTAGGGGAGGTTTTGATCTGCAGTCACGGGCGTGTTGCCCTCGTTGCCATTGAATTTTTTGTATCGCTCTAGAATCTTGGTGTTGGCTTGGTCAAATTTGGAATCCAAGTAGTATTGAAACCCATCGGCGGACACATCTTGAAGTAAGGCACTTTTGGCGGCAGGAGATAAGGCCAATCGATCCACGAATCTTCCCTTGAAAAAGGTAGCTTCCTCCTCGTTTTTAAGACCATCCAAGCCCACGTCTTGGTTGACACGAGCGCTAGCAGAATTGTCAAAGGCAGGCAACAAAAACTGCTGACGCGTAATTCTTCCCCACTCATTGGCTGACGTTTCTGCAGGATCTCCATCTGCTGGAAGTCCGTTTTCAAAGGCGTGACTTCCATCCTTAATCACATCCTCAGCAATGTCTCCAAGATTCAAAAAGAGTTTACCTCCCGTCGTATTGTTCCGATTGAAAACCCCATCCAAGACCTTTCCATTTTCCCCAGGAAGAAAGGGGTCCATCAACCAGAATTCGATGTATTCGATATTGGTGCGGTCAAAATCTACCTCGGTAGTGATGGCACGTGTGACACCCCCATAGTTGAGTCGTGGATTGGAAAGTAATCCTTCCGTAGTGAGGCCCGGGTTGTAATTGTACATCCCTCGTTCCTGCGGAAAATAGGCAAGTTCAAACAAGGGCTGAGGAACCAAGATGACTTCTCGGTCCTGGTTCTTGAATATTTCCTGAGGAATAACCCGTCTCACATAGTGGTTTCGACGGTCCTGGGCATTAATATTTGCTGGAACACCCGGCCCACCTTCCCGGTAAAACACATTGTCAATGTTGTACCATGCCAAGCGTGCTCTTCGGTAGGCATTGCCTAGGTTGTCTTCGGTTTGGTTACTTAGGTCAAAACGGTTGTCTGCTGTTTTAGGAGTGGAGGCAAGTTTCCAATTTTGATTGGCCTGGGCGCCGAGGTAGAAAGGCGTAACCGCTGCTTCAAAGTCATCGATGTAGGAAGCCGCATCCCCGTTAACAGTATTGGAAGTTCCAGGAATGAGGTGTGCAAATTCTGCATTAAACTGGACCAGGGATTTTTCCTTCGTATCTGTAAAGGGAAGTGCATCTGCCATTTTGGTCAAAAAGCGGGATTCACTGTTGTAATTCAGGTCTAGTCCCCAGAGGCTGTTCCGAAGCGTCTCGTTGCCCGTAGCAATGCGGGACACATTGGGCCGCTCGTTTAAGAATAGGAAAGTTCCTCCTAGGGTTAGTTTTTTGTTGGCGATGTAATCCAGTCGTGTGCCTAGCAAACTTCGGGTTTGGAAGGAAACTAGGTCTGCTTTCTCAAAGGACACATTGATTTGCTTGCCCGACTGGAGAATGGCATCGTTGATGATGACAAGTCGTCCGACGTTGTAGTCGATCGTGAAATCTACACCTTCAGTAAGAGGAATATTTCCGGCTTGAACAATTACAGAACCTGGGGAAATATTTAAGCCTGGAAGTTGAATTTCACTAGCTGATCCTGCAGTAAGCCTGCCCTTGATAAAGAATTTATTGAGTCGCGTGACTAATTCTGCATCGGCTTGGGTAGTTTGGTACAATGTGTCATACACGTATTTTTCACGAAGCACCCGTTCGTCAGCTGTGAATTTTCGAGCCAAATTGGACCCAAAGGGCTCGAGCACAGGAAAAATTAGGAGCCCTCGATCCGATAGCATCGTGATTCCTTCCACAAAGTCAAAGTTGCCATCGGGAGCAGGATCATTTTGTGGATTCAGGTTGTCCAATCCGGTGAGGCGAATGAGCGGGATATCTTTCACATTTTTCCCCTCCAACAAGGACGGATTATCTAGGCCGGTACGGTCATCTCTGTAGATGACTTGCAACTGGAATCCATCTCGAAGTACTTGGCTGGCATTGAGGCTGTAGACGTTTTTCATCATCAAGTCCCATGTAGGCACTCGTGTATTGATTCTAGCGGGCCGAAGGAGCTTTAAGAATATCAGTTCATCTTCTCGGCGAGACTGGTAATCTTCGGTAAGCTCTCCCACCTTAAATACTTGCCCATTGTAGGTGTACTCGTAGGAGACGGCGATGACCTCATCGTTTTGCAAGCGACGGAACAGGGAGATAAAGCCTAGTTGGCCATTGAAAAAGTATTCGGAGGGATCTAGCTTTCGGGCACCATTGATCTGTTCAAAGTCTACACCTTTTTTGATGCCCAAATCTCCTTCCAAGGTACGAGCTCCAGAATCGAAGGGACGGTAGCTCGGGTTGCCACTAATGCTTGCATAGAGTCGGTTGGCCCCGTTGTTGGCTGGGCTGTTTGGGCTACCCGGTCCAATAGCAGGATTACTTCCATTGAGGAGTACTTTACCCTCACCAAGATCCATAAATGCCGCAAAATTCCGGAGGGTTTCGGTATTCGTAGCCCGGTTCATGACATACACTTCTACTCGGGTGATGT
>JAXISU010000053.1:0-8790 GCA_034680425.1 Cyclobacterium sp. | reverse complement strand
GGTAGTTATTGGCTTGGGAGCAGTAGGGAGTGCAACCTTGTACCAGCTGAGCAAGCGAGGCATAGCTGCCTTGGGAATAGACCAATTTGAACCACCTCATACCATGGGTTCGAGCCATGGCGAAACGCGCATTACCCGTCTGGCAGTGGGCGAAGGAGAGGAATATGTGGCTCTAGCCAAGCGTTCGCATGAGATTTGGGCGGAACTGGAAGGCTTTTCCGGGAAGAAGATTCGAACCAAAACAGGGGGCATTCTTTTGGATTCAGGAGTAAATCCCTGGTCCAAGCATGGTGTAGAGGGCTTTTGGGAGCGGACCCTCCGGTATGCCCAAAACCAGCAGGTTTCGCATCGTGTCTTAGATCTTGTCGAAGCAACTGAAAACTATCCCGCTTTTCAACTTCCCCCAACGGCTAAAGTCTATTGGGAAGAAGAGGCAGGCTACCTCTTTCCGGAACTAGCCATAGAAACTCAGTTAGACCTAGCCAAAAAGCAGGGAGCAGCAATATGGACCTCATCCAAGGTAAAATCCATTCAATCCGAAGGAGCACAATTCCGAATCCAGATGGAGGGGAAGGAAGTCCTTGCCAAGCGGGTAGTTCTTACTGCGGGGGGATGGGTCAAGGATTTTCTACCCACGACTTCCAAAAAAAGGCTTTCCATCTGCCGACAAGTGCTGTATTGGCTTGCGATAGAAGAGGGATTTACGGATTGGCAGCAGTACCCGGTGTGGATGTGGGGCTATGGGGCAGCGCCTGAGGATTTTATTTACGGGTTTCCTTCTCTAGACGGTAAATCCATTAAAATGGCATCTGAATCCTTTGTGGAAGTGAATCATCCCGAGCAGTTGAACCGAGAAGTAACCGAGGAGGAACAGGAGATTTTTTGGAATACCAAAGTAGAGGGTAAATTGAAAGGGGTGAAGAAACAAGTCCTAAAGACTTTGGTCTGTTTCTACACCCTAACTGAAGATGCTCGTTTTCTGATTGAAGAGATGGAGGGCAACCCGAATTTTCTCTGGGTATCAGCTTGTTCCGGTCATGGATTTAAGCATTCCGCAGCCTTGGGAGAGGATTTGGTTAAAAGAATCGGGTATTGAATGCCTAGGGCGCATTCCTTCTAAGTTTTCTAGTCAAATCCCCCTCGAAAACTGTACTTTTGTGGCCTGAATAGCTACTGAACCTATGGCAAAGCAACGAGGAACTGCATTAGAGCCCGAAGAAAAAAGAAAGCTCAACAAGCAGAATCTAAGCAAGTTGAACCAGATTTTTAAGTTTTTGACCCCCTACAAGGGGGCGTTCTTTGCGGGGCTTTTGTTTCTGTTGTTTTCTTCGCTTACCCTCTTAAGTTTTCCTTTTGTAGCTGGGAAGCTGATCGATACAGCCCAGGGATCGGCTTGGATTTTTTCGGATATCCACCACATTGCCCTGCTTTTACTAGGTATTCTGGCCTTGCAAAGTGTATTTTCTTTCTTTCGGGTGTGGTTGTTTGCTCTGGTTTCTGAAAAGGCCATGCGCGATATCCGTCTTGCGGTGTACGGGCGATTGGTTCGTCTACCACTCCCTTTTTTCGACAAGCGTCGTACGGGTGAACTCATCAGCCGCATTACTTCGGATGTGGGATTGCTCCAGGACACCTTTTCTACTACCCTTGCGGAGCTTTTTCGACAGATAGTGACCTTGGTCGCGGGCGTTGCTTTCTTGCTTATCAATACGCCCAAGTTGACAGTATTCATGCTAGCGACCTTTCCTCTGCTGGTCCTTTTTGCTCTTGTTTTCGGCAAGTTTATCCGCAGGTTGTCCAAAAAGATACAGGACGAACTCGCCGCTGCCAACGTCATTGTGGAAGAGACGCTTCAGTCCATCAGCACAGTCAAATCATTTGTTGGGGAGGCCTATGAGGTGAATCGCTACGGCAAGGGATTGGAGAGGGTGGTGCGAGTCGCCTTGTCCACAGCCAAGTACCGAGGGGCATTTATTTCCTTCATCATCTTTGCCTTGTTTGGAGGGATTGTAGGGGTAATGTGGTATGGTGCTAGCCTTGTTGCATCAGGGGAGATGAGCGTAGGGGAACTAGTTTCCTTTGTGCTTTACACTACGTTTATCGGAGGATCAATCGCAGGATTGGGGGATATTTACAGCCAACTCCAGAAAGCAATCGGAAGTTCTGAGCGGGTGGTGGAACTCTTGGCTGAAGAAGAGGAAGCAAGTACAGGAGAGCAGATTGTCGACTTCAAAGGAAACATTGAGTTTGATGCGGTAGGTTTTCATTACCCTACCCGACCAGAAGTAGAAGTCCTGCAAGGCCTGTCTTTCCAAATCCAATCGGGAGAAAAAGTAGCGCTTGTCGGACCTTCAGGTGCTGGAAAATCGACTATAATTCAGCTATTGCTTCGTTTTTATGAATCCATCACAGGCCAAATTCGCATTGATGGTCAGCCACTAAACCACTGGGAATTGGCTTCCCTGCGTAGTAAAATTGGAATTGTACCTCAAGAGGTCTTATTGTTTGGCGGAAGCATACGGGAAAATATTGGCTACGCGAAGCCAGGAGCTACAGAAGATGAAATCATCACTGCCGCCAAAAAAGCGAATGCCTGGCAATTTATATCTCAGTTTCCCGAGGGCTTGGACACCTTGGTGGGAGAGCGAGGGATTAAACTTTCTGGAGGGCAGCGGCAGCGGGTGGCCATTGCACGGGCAATCTTGAAAGATCCTGCGATTTTGATTTTGGACGAGGCCACGTCCTCTTTGGATGCAGAATCAGAGTCCTTGGTTCAAGAAGCCCTGAATGAATTGATGAAGGGAAGGACCACGCTAATTATTGCGCACCGACTGGCTACCATCCGAAAGGTAGATCGCATCTACGTATTGGCAGGTGGAAAGATAGTGGAGCAAGGCAATCATCAGGAACTAGTCCAAGATTCCGCGGGTATCTATGCCAACCTAGTGCGACTCCAATTTGCGGATTAACGAAGGTTGTGGGCCGTTAGGGACTTGGTCAGCCCAAGTACTTTTTCTTTGAGGAGGATTGATTCTGGAAACAAGGCCTTCATTTCTGATTCCCTGAGCAGGCGAATTTCATCCTGGTATTGACTGGCTTCCGTAGGATTCCATCGCTCAAAGCGGCTGAGTTTGGTTTTGGTCAGGATAAAGTGAAGGAGGGCTTTCGGGTAATATTGGGCAAAGGGTAGCGCATAATGCGCTTCAATCGGAAAATAAATATTGGGAGTTTGAATAAAATGAGTTTTGCCCACACGGCGGATCTCAGACACCATTTTTTGCTGGTTTTCAAAGGTGTACAGATGCTCAATCACCGAATTGGAAAAAACCAAATCAAAGCTCCCATCCCCAAATTCAGGCATACTGGTAGCATCTCCTTTCATCGCTCGAAAAGAAGGATGGCTTGTATTTTCAAGATGGAGGTTGATTAGCGTGATGCGAATATGTGGATGGTTAAGCAAGGAACTATGTTTCCAAAAATAATCCCTCCCTCCGACATCCAAGATTTCAATTTTTTCGGCACCTGCAAAATGTGAAAAGAACAGTTTTTCGAATTCCTGAAGCCTTTTTCTACGAAATTTAAAGCCTAAAGATTTGGGATTGTCTGAAGAAGCAAAAAAATGAAAAAGGGAGGACATGTACTTTTTGTGCCTTGGAAGGTGAGAAATATTTCCAAAAGTAATAAGCCTTGAGAATTTCTTTCTTAATTTTACAAGGTTTCCTTCCTCAGCCCTGTTTTTTGTCAAAATTTTGTCAAAAAAAAGGGGTCACTTGGTTTAGATTTTTATGAAGAGAAGATTTGATACGTATTTCCCCTGGTTGTTTACGGTCAGTGATTTTTTGGCATCCTTACTTTCTATGGCGATTGCAAATGCCTTTTTGCAGCGTTTTCAGGTGTTGGGACAAACAGAGTTCTCGGCTTTTCTTCCGCTAAGTCTTCTTTGGATTTTGATTTCTAGTCTTCGGAAAGATTACAAAATAGGACGTACTGATGAGTACGATAAAACCTTAAGTAGCTTTTCAGTCACCTTACTTTGGTTTTTGGGTGCTACGGCCATCCTGTGGACCCCACTTCAAGAGGGCAATTACCGTTGGATTCAAATCGGAGCCCTAGGGTTGACACTCGGGCTATTGATGGGGATTTTTCGAGTGGCCGTACATTTAGTACTGAAAAAATACCGGGCCTCTGGCAACAATTATCAAAACGCAATCATTGTAGGCAAAGGAAGCACCAGTCCTAGGTTGGTGGATGTACTTCGCATTCGAAAAGATTTTGGCATTAACTTTTTAGGATACTTTGACGACCAGTCCGATTGCGAACAAACCCGTGGAGCGATCGAAGATTTATTCGAAAAAGCGCCAAAAATGAATGTGGACTTGATCTACATCCATGAAAAATTGGAGGCTAGCCTAGTGAAGCGGGTCATTGATTTTGCAGACGAGCATTACATCAAAGTGAAGATGATTCCTGGAAAAAGTCTTCAGTTGGAAAAGAGCCTTTCCTTTTCTCGGTACGGCGATTTTTTTGTTATCAACGTCAACGATATTCCTTTAGATCATCCGCTCAATAGTTTCGCGAAGCGTGTGTTTGATCTTGCCTTTGCCAGCTTTGTGACGGTATTTATCCTTTCTTGGCTAATTCCTTTGGTAGGACTACTAATCAAATTAGAATCTAGAGGACCAGTCTTTTTTATTCAAAAACGGAATGGGCTGAACAATGAGGTGTTTAATTGCCTCAAGTTTCGTTCCATGACCCCAAATGATTATGCGGACTCGCATCAGGCGACCAAAGATGATCCTCGAGTAACTCGTATTGGTGCGTTCCTCCGCAATAGTTCTTTGGATGAGATGCCTCAATTTTTGAATGTGCTCATGGGAAGCATGTCGATTGTTGGCCCAAGGCCACATACCTTGCCGATGAACGATACCTTCCGAACTCAAATTGAACGCTACAATTCGCGTCATAAAATCAAGCCCGGAATTACCGGTTTGGCGCAGGTTAGAGGGTACCGTGGTGAAATTGAAAATTCCTTCCAAATTCGGTCCAGAGTACGTTTGGACTATTTTTACATCAACAATTGGTCTTTTCTTCTAGACTTGGAGATCATGGTCAAAACGGTGTACGAGTTGTTGTTCAACCGTGAAAATGCCTATTGATTTGGCGTACAGCTGTCATTACTGTCACTCAACTCAGGGAACCAATTTTTTAGCGACAGAGCGTATGCTCGGATTAGGAGGGGATTTTACCTATGCTGCCTGCTCCGCTTGTGGTTCCATCCAACTCCTTACTGTTCCCAAAGACCTAAGCCCTTATTACCCTAGTGCCTATTATTCCTTAGGACGTCTTCAACTCTCCGGGAGCTTTCGTAATTTTTTGAAGAAAATTCGGATGCGGGCTTTTTTGGCTACGGGCCACCCCGTGTTCTCTCCCCGATTTGGCGGCTACTGGCTCAAAAAATTCAACCCTAAGTTTACAGACTGCATCGCAGATGTGGGATGCGGCAATGGGCAACTCTTGTATGAATTGCATGTAGCGGGATTTGAAAATTTGCATGGGTTTGACCCCTATTTACCAAAAACGGAGCAATTGGCACCTGGCCTGAAGCTTTGGAAACAAGACCTTGCGGAGACGGATCTCAAATTTGATCTGCTGATGCTTCACCATTCCTTTGAGCACCTCGCCGACCCTGAGGAGGTTATGCGTACCTGCTTTGACCGATTAAATCCCGGGGGTAGGCTTCTCGTGCGCTGCCCTGTGGCTGACGCAGTGGTTTGGAAAGAAAAGCAAGCCCTTTGGGTTCAGCTCGATGCTCCTCGCCATCTGTCTATACCGAGTACCCAAGGATTTGTTGGGGCAGCACAGCGTAGCGGCTTTGAGGTGAAAGAAATCCTTTTTGACTCTACAGCCTTTCAGTTTTGGGGAACAGGCTTGTACGAACATGGAGAAAAGCTGGACCGTAGTAAGATCAATACCTATTTTACTGCCAAGCAATTGGAGGATTGGGAGCAACAAGCCAATCAATACAATCAAGAAGGTAAAGGAGATCAAGCATGTTTCTTTTGTATCAAGCCAGGGGGAAAAGAAGAGAATCTGGCATGAAAGGGATGGGCAAATACTTTGTAGGACTACTTCCTCCTGCTAGCCTTGAAGCCCAATTCAACCTACTTAAACAAGGTTTTGCGGATCAGTTTCAAGTAAAATACGCCCTCAAAGCTCCAGCTCACCTGACCCTCAAGATGCCTTTTCTGTACAAGGAGGCAAAAGAAGGAGATTTAGCCGGGCGACTCACTACCTTATTGGAGAAGCAAGAGCCATTTCTCCTCCAGCTAACCCGCATTGGGCATTTTGGAAAGCGAAACATCCATCAGCAAGTAGCTCCATCCGAATCCTTGATGCAGCTCCAAACGATGCTACGGAGTTTTTGCAAGAGATCACTTCACCTGGTAGAAGAGCTCAGCGACCGAAATTTTCAGCCCCATCTGACCTTGGCTTACAAGGATTTGAAGCCGGCCAACTTTGAGGAGGTGCTCGCTTTTGCCCGTAACAATGCAGTACGGGGAGAGTTTTTGGTGGAAAAGGCCTATCTCATGAAAAAAGTGGATAACCGCTGGCAGGTGATAGCCCCCTTAATTTTTGGGAATAGCCCAGAAAGCCCAGTGCCAACAACCCAGGAATAAATTCCTTGTCCCTTTAATTTTCAAGACTATCTAAACAATTTGCCTTGAAAAACTGATTTATATCCATCTCCTTTACTCCATGAAAAAAGCGTTTGTTGTTGGTTCGGGTATTGCTGGCATTGCCTCCTCCATTCGCTTGGCGGTCAAAGGGTATGAAGTGGAGGTATTTGAAGCCAATGCCTACCCGGGCGGAAAACTTTCCGCCATAGAAGGAAAAGGGTACCGCTTTGATGCAGGTCCTTCCTTGTTTACACTGCCCGAACAGGTGGAAGAATTGTTTCATCTTGCTGGCAAAAACCCAAAGGAGCACTTTGAGTACGAACGTCTAGATGTGGTCTGTCACTATTTTTGGGAAGATGGCATGAAGGTGAAGGCTTGGGCAGACCCGGATCGATTTGCCACTGAAATTGCATCTCAACTCGGAGTTTCTGATCAGGGAATCAAGGAAGTGCTCAAGCGCTCTGCATTTATTTATGAGCACCTTGCTCCCTTATTTATGCACAGATCCCTTCGCAAGTTGGGAACCTGGCTAGGTCCACAAGCGCTAAAAGCCTATTTGAACTTGGGAAAATTGGGGCTTTTTTCCACCATGCATTCCTCCAATTCCAAGCTTTTGAAAGATCCCAAGTTGGTGCAGCTCTTCAACCGCTATGCCACTTACAATGGCTCCGATCCCTACCAGACTCCAGCGACCCTGACCATTATTCCCCACCTGGAATTTAATCTGGGGGCCTATTTTCCCAAGCAAGGCATGCATGATATCAGCATGAGTTTGTACAAGCTGGCCTTGTCCTTGGGCGTTCGCTACCATTTCAATGCGCCGGTAGAGGAAGTTTTGGTGGAGAAGGGTCGTGCCTGTGGCCTACGGGTGAAGGGAGAAAACCTGCCTGCCGATCTTGTGGTCAACAACATGGATATGGTCAATGCCTACAAGACCATTCTCAAAAAGCAGGCTCAGCCTAAAAAATTGCTAGAACAGCCCAAGTCCAGCTCTGCGCTTATTTTTTACTGGGGGATTACTCAAGTATTTGAGGAAATAGGCATGCACAACATCTTTTTTTCAGCCGATTACGAGACGGAGTTTGCGCATATATTCAAGCAGGGGACCATCTATGAGGATCCCACGGTCTACATCAATTGTACTTCCGTCACCAAAGCAGACGATGCGCCTGCGGGGGGAATGAACTGGTTTACGATGATCAATGTGCCCAATAACCAGGGCCAGGATTGGGATCAGCTGATTGCTAAGGCCAGGAAGGATATTCTTGCCAAGCTGAGCAGATTGCTGCATGCAGATATTGAAAAATTAATTGCCTTTGAAGAAGTGCTGGATCCCAGAAGTATTGAGTCCAAGACCTCTTCTGCGCATGGGGCATTGTATGGCAATAGTTCCAATACGCGCTTCGCTGCATTTCTGAGGCATCCGAATGTTTCCTCTCAACTCAAAAATCTTTACTTCTGTGGGGGGTCCGTGCATCCAGGTGGAGGTATTCCTTTGGCCTTACTTTCTGCCAAGATCATGTCGGAGGAAATCCCCGATTTGAAAAAGTAAGAGGCTTTTTTAGAGCAAAAAAAAAGAGCGACCTAGTTGGCCGCTCCTTAAGATTTTGGAGGAATGGATTAAAGCACTCGCTCGTATTGGTTGAAGAAGAAGCTGCCTTCAATGGCTGCATTTTCATCTGAGTCAGATCCATGTACCGCATTTGCCTCGATTGATTTAGCAAATATTTTACGGATAGTGCCCTCAGCTGCATTGGCTGGGTTCGTAGCGCCGATTAGGGTACGGAAATCTTCCACAGCATTGTTTTTTTCTAGGATAGCTGCAAAAATTGGGGCTGAAGACATGTAAGTGCATAGGTCCTTGTAGAAAGGTCTTTCGCTATGTACTTCATAGAATTTACCTGCTAATTCCGGAGTAAGTCTGGTAGCCTTTAGAGCGACGATTTTAAAGCCTGCTTCTTCAATCATTTTTAAGATTGCACCTGAGTTGCCTCCTAGGAAGGCATCTGGCTTTATCATGGTGAATGTTCTGGTTCCTGCCATGGGATTTGGAGTTTCATTGGTTTATTTCGGCTGCAAAATTAGCGCTTTTTGATTCATATTTAGATGGGCG
>JAXISU010000052.1:0-8829 GCA_034680425.1 Cyclobacterium sp. | reverse complement strand
TCCGCAGCAATCACGATGATGGCCACGTCGGTGATTTTCGCACCACGTGCACGCATCGCTGTAAAGGCTTCGTGACCTGGAGTATCTAGGAAAGCAATTTTATGACCAGTCTTGGTCATTACATCGTAAGCTCCGATGTGCTGGGTGATTCCCCCGGCTTCAGCTGCAGTCACCTTAGACATGCGGATAAAATCGAGCAAAGAAGTCTTTCCGTGATCGACGTGACCCATGATGGTCACGATTGGTGCACGATCTTCCAATTCCTCATCCGTATCTTCTGCTTCTTCTTCCAACTCATCTTCAATGGACTTGGTAAACTCCACTTCAAAGCCAAATTCATCGGCAATGATCGTGATGGCTTCCGCATCCAAACGCTGATTGATGGAAACGAACATACCTAGGGATAAGCATGCAGAAATGATTTGATTTACCGAAACATCCAAAAGTGCAGCCAAATCATTGGCCGAAATGAATTCGGTTACTTTCAAGATTTTTAGTTCATCTCCATCAGATTCTACGTCACGATCACGCTCGGCACGCTTATCACGTCTTGACTTGGTCTTTCCTCCAGGCTTACTACCTTGAAGTCTTGCCAAAGTCTGCTTGATCTGATCCTGAATTTCTTTTGGAGTAGGCTCAGCTTTTTGCATGCGCTGCTGAGGGCTTCCTGCGGGACGTGGTTGACCTGGTCTGTTGGGTTGGCCTGGTCTGCCGCCTCGCTGATCTGGAGGACGATTGGCTGCTCCTGGGGCTTGGCCTGCAGGATTAGGGGCTCCAGGCTTGCTATCGATACGTTTTCTAGGACGCTTTTTATCCTTTCCACGCTCATCAGAGGAAGCAACTGGACCTCCTTTTTTCTTAGTTCTATCTACAGGTAGCTCTATTTTTCCGAGTACTGTCAATCCTTTTAGGGAATCTGCTTTGGCAGAAATGAGCTCTTCTGGCACTACTTCTACCGGCGCTGGAGTAGCGGGCTGAGCTTCAACAGCCTTAGGTGCTGGAGCAGGCGCAGCGGCTGGCGCTGGGGCTGGCTCAGACTTAGGAGGAGCTGGTGTAGGGACTGGTTCAGGCTTCTTCTCTTCTTGCTTAGGCGCAGGACTTGGTTTCGGCTGAGGTGCTGGAGGAGGGGTTGGCGTCGGCTTTCTGTCAAGATCAACCTTGCCCAACACTTTAATTCCTTCCAACTTGGGAGCTTCAGTAGTTATTTTCTCTACAACAGGCTCAGGGGCTTTAGCCACAGGAGCGGGTGCTGGAGTCGGCTCAACTATTTTCTCTGGTTTTGGTAGCTCCTGCTCCAAAGGCTCATGTCGCTTTCCAATGGAAAGGTGGGACGCCTCTTCTTTTTCAAGAGCAGAGGACTTGAATTCCTTTTCAAGCATGGATACTTGATCCAAGGTGATTTTGGAATTGGGATTGTTCTCCACCTCATAGCCCTTTTTAGCCAAGGACTCAACGATGGTTGCCGTACCCACGTTGAGCTTTCTGGCTATTTGGCCTAATCGCATCATTTTTTCTTCTGACATAAGCAAAAACCTCTTTCGAAATCTTAAGTAAAATTAGGGTAATCTTTGGGGTTAAGCCCCTTATTGGTCAAATTCTGTTCTAAGTATGCGGAAAATCTCGTCGATCGTGACTTCTTCCAACTCAGTTCTACGGATCAAATCTTCCTTGCTCAGCACCAACACACTCTTTGCGGTATCCAAACCAGTCTTTTTAAGTTCGTCAATGATCCACTGATCGATTTCATCTGAGAACTCGTTCAAGTCCACATCTTCCTCTTCGTATTCATTCAATTCACGGAACACATCGATTTCGTAACCCACCAATCGGCTAGCCAATTTGATGTTAAATCCACCTTTTCCAATGGCTAAAGAGACCTGGTCAGGCTTCAAAAACACTGAAATTCGCTTGGATTCCTTGTTGATGGATAGGGAAGAAACTTTCGCTGGACTCAAGGCACGAGACACATAGAGGTCCAAATTTTCCGTGAAGTTGATCACGTCAATATTTTCATTCTGCAATTCGCGAACGACTGCATGGATACGGGATCCTTTCATCCCCACGCAAGCACCTACTGGATCAATACGATCGTCATAAGATTCTACAGCCACTTTGGCTCGCTCACCTGGCTCGCGTACCACCTTCACAATCGTGATTAGGCCATCGTATACCTCAGGAACCTCATTTTCAAAAAGTCTTTCCAAGAATACCGGAGAGGTACGAGACAAGATCACCTTTGGATTCCCATTGATCATGTCTACACGATGTACCACCGCTTTCACTGAATCTCCTTTTCTAAAACGGTCTTTGGAAATTTGCTCGCCTTTCGGCAAAATCAACTCATTTCCTTCCCCATCGATGAGGAGAATTTCACGTCCCAAGATCTGGTACACTTCTGCAGAAATGATTTCACCAACCTGCTCTTCGTATTTGCTGAAAAGAATGTCTTTTTCTAGGTCTTTGATGCGCTGAATCAAAGTTTGGCGTGCCATCTGTACCGCACGTCTTCCAAATTCTTCTAACTCAATTTTCTCATAAACCTCTTCACCTACTTCAAAGTCAGGCTCAATTTTCTGAGCATCTGTGAGACTGATTTTATCAAAATCCCAGATGTCTTCGGAATTGTCGTCGACAATTTCGCGGATACGGAAAATTTCCAAATCTCCCTTATCGGCATTGATGGTTACGTCAAAATTCTCGTCCGTTTCGAACTTCTTGCGAATCATCGCTCTAAATACATCTTCCAGAATACGGATCATGGTAGGGCGATCCACATTTTTAGATCTCGCAAATTCTGCGAAGGATTCAATTAAGATTTTTGCATCCATTGGAATTAGTTAAAAGATACTTGTACGATAGATTTTTTTATTTCTGTGAAGGCAACAATTAGTTCCTCTTCGACGCTTTTCTTTCCTTTTTCTTTCTTGGTTACCCCAAGTTTGATTCCCAACTCCTCTACCTCTTTCAATTTTCCTAAAATTTCTTCGCCTGTTTGCAGATACACCTTGAGCGATCGCCCTTGGTTTTTGAGGTACTGCCTTTTCTCCGTCAAAGGATAATCCAAACCCGGTGAAGAAACTTCCAAGGTGTAGGCCTCCTCCAACAGTTCGTTGGTTTCGAGTTCCCCAGACAAGGCCCGACTCAATTTCGCACAAGCGGCAATCGTCATTCCTTGATCCGCATCCACCAAAACCAGGACTTTGGTTTTGTCTGCTACCCGTTCAACTTTTACCTCCACGGTAAAATGCTCGGCATCAGGAAGGTGCTTTTCCACTAGGTCAACGATCACATGCTTAAGGTCACTCATACAGCAGGATAATGAAAGAGGGGACTGTTGTCCCCTCTAGAAACTTTAGAATACGGTACAAAAGTAATAGAAAGATTGACGAAATACAAAATAGCACATCGAATGCTGCCAAATTTTGCGTAATTTTAGTCCATTGCCCCAGAAAATTGGCTTGGATATCTAATCCGTTTCAATTCTTTCCTTCAAAAACAAAAATTCTGCTTTTTCTCTGTTTTATCGATTTAAGGTAATATTTTTGTCGATTCTTGGGCAACTACTAGACTGCAAGGACTAGCTTAATCGTTCATTACCGAGTTCAAAGCCAAAAAAAATTAATAATGGGACTATTTGATTTTTTCTCAAGTGATATCGCCATTGATTTGGGTACCGCAAATACCCTAATTATCCACAAAGACAAAATTGTGGTGGACGAGCCATCAATCATCGCGATCGACAAAACCAACAACCGAGTATTAGCTGTAGGGAGAGAAGCGATGAACATGCATGAGAAGACCCATGAAAATATTAAAACCATCCGTCCACTTAAGGATGGGGTGATTGCAGACTTCTATGCTGCAGAACAAATGATCCGTGGCTTGATCAAAATGATCCCAGGACAGAAAAAGGGCATGTTCCCGCAATCTCACAAAATGGTAATCTGTATCCCATCGGGAATCACAGAAGTGGAAAAACGAGCGGTTCGTGACTCTGCTGAGCACGCTGGAGCGAAGGAAGTATACATGATTTACGAACCCATTGCAGCAGCGATCGGTATAGGAATTGACATCGAAAAGCCCATGGGCTCCATGATTGTTGATATCGGAGGAGGTACTACCGAAATTGCATTGATTGCTTTGTCTGGCATTGTAGCTGACCAATCCATCCGCGTAGCAGGAGACACCTTCACGAAGGACATCCTGGACTACATGAGAAGACAGCACAACTTGCTGATCGGGGAGCGTTCCGCAGAAAAAGTAAAAATCGCGATTGGCTCAGCCTTGACTGAATTAGACGACGCGCCAGACGATTACGAAATCAGGGGTAGAGATTTGATGACGGGTATTCCGAAGGTCATCAAGGTATCCTACTCAGAAATTGCCTTTGCATTGGACAAGTCGGTTTCCAAAATTGAGGAAGCAGTCTTGAAAGCATTGGAAATTGCTCCACCTGAATTGTCAGCAGATATTTACGACAATGGCATTCACCTTACGGGTGGAGGGGCTCTATTGAAGGGGCTGGACAAGCGTCTGCACCAAAAAACCAAACTTCCCATCCACATTGCGGAAGATCCCCTAAGAGCAGTAGTCCGTGGTACAGGCACTGCGCTTAAAAATATCCAAAACTTCCGAACCGTATTGATGACCTAATACCTGAATGCTACGCATCCTTCAGTTCCTTTACCGTGTACGAGCATTTTTACTATTCGCATTTCTAGAATTGTTGGCGATCTGGATGATTGTCGCCAACAATTCCCCTCAAGGAGCAGCATTCTTTAATAGCTCGAATGAATTGGTGGGAAATGCGCTCAAAAAACAGGCGGATGTGGTTCAATTTTTTTCCCTGGCAGATGCCAATTCCGCGCTTTTGGATGAAAATGCGAAACTGAAGCAGGAACTTCTAAAATTACAGGTCAAGCCAGATAGCATGCCTTTGGCGATTGATTCCACCTTGGAATCAAACTTTGAACTGAAAGGCGCCCGAGTAGTCGCCTACTCTTTGCGGTTTTCACAAAATTACCTGACACTTTATAAAGGTGCCAAGGATGGAATTAAACCAGGAATGGGCGTGTTTAACTCCCAAGGAATCGTCGGCAGGGTCAAGTCCGTATCGGAGAATTATGCTGTTGCCTTTTCTGTTCTGAATACAAGCTTGCTTATTTCTGCCAAAATCAAGTCTTCAGAAGTCTTTGGTTCGGTACAATGGGATGGAGGGAATGCTTCAGAAGTACAGCTGCTCTATGTGCCTCGCCACGTGAAAGCAACCAAAGGTGACACCGTAATTACTTCAGGCTTTAATGCCGTATTTCCAGAGGGTATTCTTATTGGACAAATTTCAAAGGTAGAAGTCAATAAAAAAGATCCCAATTACTTGGCTATTACCGTAAAACTGAGCACTGATTTTAGTAAATTAACTTACGTATACTTGGTGGAAAACACCCAGTTCCAAGAGATAGATTCGCTGTACCGCCAATCCGATTTGCCCAATGAATATTAGAAACCTGATCTCCTATTCCTTAGTGATCCTGATTTTGGGATTGGTGCAGATTCTATTTCTAAAAAATCTGGCCCTTTTTGGGCATGCTTTTGGATTTTTGTATCTCCTTGGCTTATTAATTTTACCAAGCACCCTCCGAACCATCCCCTTGATGGTACTGGCATTTGTTCTTGGTTTTATCTTGGATGTGTTTTTTGAAACAATCGGCATGCATGCCGCCGCCGCTACCTTGTTTGCGTTTTTGAAGCCTTTTTGGCTCAAAACTGCAAGCCCTACCGGAGGCTTTGATGAGGCAGAAGAACCTAGCTTAAACCAAATTGGCTTAGGTCGCTACGTGAGCTACGCATTCCCACTTCTTTTTGTGTATTCTCTGGCCTTCTTTATCGCAGATCAATGGGGTACAGGTGGGGTCGTTGGAGTATTGAGCAAAAGCTTCTTTTCCGCGCTCTTCACGCTTCTACTGACCATCTTGGTGCAGTTGCTTTTCTTCAGACGTAAACGAGGCATCTCATGAGAGACCAACGTCCAGCCGTCATTCTCTTGTTGATTTTTTTAGTAAGTGGAGTCTTACTGGTTAAGCTTTTTGCTATCCAAGTTTTGGACGATAGCTTCTTGAAGCGCGCAGAAAGTAATGCCATCCAACGTGTGGTCGATCACCCCTACCGGGGTCTAGTCTATGACCGCACTGGTAAGCTGATGGTGTTCAATAACCCCATCTTTGACCTGATGGTAGTTCCTCGGGAATTCCAAGTGGGTGATACTGCACGATTTTGCGAACTATTCCGCATCAGCAAAGAGGAGTTGATTGAAGGCTACAACGCCGCAAAAACCTACTCCAGAGTAAAGCCCTCCCCATTAATCAAGCAGCTATCTACTACCGATTTTGCGCGAATTCAAGACTTCTTGGTGGACTACCCAGGTCTATTTATCCTGACCCGATCGGTCCGATCCTACCCTACACCCACTGCAGCACATGCTTTGGGCTATATCGGAGAAATTAATGCCGGCCAATTGGAAAAAGATACCGTAAGGTACTATTCCCAAGGCGACTACATCGGGCTGAGCGGTTTAGAAAAATACTACGAAAATGAGTTGCGCGGGCAAAAGGGAGTGAAATACAAAATGGTAAATGTCCGTGGGGTGGACAAAGGTCCATTCAAGGAAGGGGAATACGACACCATTTCTATTGCTGGCAAAAATTTAACCTCCACCATTGACCTAGACCTTCAGCGCTATGGAGAGCTCCTCATGAATGGAAAAACAGGTTCTGTGGTAGCTATTGAACCCCAAACGGGAGAGATTTTGGCCATGATTTCTGCTCCTTTTTATGATCCCAACCAACTGACTGGTGCTGAGTTTGGCAAAACCTACAGTAAGCTGAACAGGGATGGTTCCAAGCCCCTATTTAATCGTCCCATCATGGCGACCTACCCTCCTGGCTCGATCTTCAAGATCGTACAGAGCTTGATTGGTTTGCAGGAGGGGATTTTGACGCCGAACACTACTTTTGCTTGTAATCGATCCTTGGTGGCCTGCCACAACCATCCCAATCCTGTCAATTTGTTCGGGGCCATCCGCAATTCATGCAACCCCTATTACCACCAGGCTTTCCGTCAGATTATCAACCGGGAAGTTTCATCCAACACCTTCAAGGACACCGAAATTGGGTTAAATGCTTGGAGGGAAAAAGTATTGAAGTTTGGGCTAGGTGGTCCCCTGGGCATGGACATGAGCGGGGAAAAGGGAGGAGATATTCCTTCAAGCAAGTTATACGACCGAATTTATGGGGCAGGGCATTGGAAGTATTCGACCATCTATTCCTTGTCCATTGGCCAAGGAGAAATGCAGGTGACGCCTCTACAGATGGCCAATCTTGCTGCCATTTTTGCAAACAAAGGCTACTATTTCACCCCTCATTTGGTGAAAGCCATCGATGGAAATCCAAAGAAAATTCCTGCCAAATTTCAGGAAAAACATTCCGTTGGGATTGATGCTCGCCATTTTGATTTAATCCAAGATGCGATGGCGGAAGCCCTTTATGGTACGGCCAACCGTGCAGTCATGAAGGACTTGGTGATTGCTGGTAAAACCGGGACCGCACAAAACCCTCACGGGGAAGATCACTCTGTATTCATTGCATTTGCACCCAAGGAGAATCCAAAAATAGCCATCGCTGTTTACGTGGAAAATGCAGGATGGGGTGGAAGAGCTGCTGCGAGTACTGCCTCCCTGATGATTGAAAAGTACATCCGAAGAACCATTTCCCGGCCCGAGCTTCAAGACTATGTGATAGCGGGTAATTTTATCAATTAAATGAAAGAGTCAGAAGTTCAAATCAATCGAGTCGACTGGATCGCAGTATCCATCTATTTTGCCTTGGTGATGATCGGCTGGTTTAACATATACGCCGTAGTCTACGATAGCCAAGTAGAGAAAAGCATCTTCGATTTAACCATCAGCTCAGGGAAGCAATTGGTGTGGATTGGCACAGCCATCGGACTGATTACCTTGATTATGGTGGCGGATTACCGCTTTTTTGAAAATCTATCCTTAGTTATCTACCTCATTTTCCTGCTCATCCTCATTGTCACACCTATTTTTGGAAAAGAGGTAAATGGACAAATCCTATCGATTGGAGTAGGGGAATTCCGAATTCAACCGGGTGAATTTGCAAAATTTGCCACCGCCTTGGCTTTAGCCAAAGTCATGGAACGACCCACCTTTGACCTTTCCAAGCGCAACTACCAATTCATTGCCTTTGGAGTATTATTGATTCCAGTAGCGCTTATCCTACTCCAACCCGATACAGGAACAGCCATGGTGTATTTTTCCCTGTTGATCATGTTTTACCGGGAAGGCCTGCCTCAATGGTACTACGTGCTGGGCTTAGGTGCAGTCAGCATCACGTTATTGGCCTTGGGTGTAGAAAACAACCTTTACCTTGCCGCAATCATCGTCTTGGTCATCGGAGGATTAATTTACTTGGGAAAAAAATCTTGGCAACGCATCCTAGCCTTCTCCCTGATCGGCATCGGACTCATTGCCTACATTTATTCCATCGATTTTGTGGTATCAAAGCTTCCTACCCACCAACAAAATCGAATCATGGTGCTCTTCAATCCAGACATTGATCCACTAGGGGTGGGCTGGAATGTGACCCAATCCAAAATTGCCATCGGGTCGGGAGGATTGCTTGGAAAAGGATACTTGGAAGGTACCCAAACCAAGTTTGACTTTGTCCCTGAACAAGACACGGACTTTATCTTCTGTACCCTTGGAGAGGAGTTTGGCTGGTTTGGCAGCCTCGTGGTGATTAGTCTTTTCGCCGG